>CBDVDJ010000609.1:0-2417 GCA_965372695.1 uncultured bacterium | reverse complement strand
CTCTGGATCTTAAATCATTTCAACAAGTTAAAAAAATCTTCCAACGCCGTGTGATTTTCGAGCGATGAGTGTGTCTGACAAGGAAACAGGGTTCTCCGGTCCGGCCGATGAGGAACTGGTCGGGATCGCCACAGGCGGCCGCGACACGCCGGCCGGCCGGCGGGCGGCGACGGAGCTGCTCGGAAGGTACCGGCGCCCCGTCTACATCTGGTGCTACCGCTACGCAGGAGATCACGACCGCGCCCTCGACCTGAGCCAGGACGTCCTGTTGAGCGCCTGGCAGAAACTGGAGACATTCGCCGGGAGGTCGAAGTTCTCGTCGTGGTTGTTCTCGATCACGCGCAACCGCTGCCTGAACGAAGTGAGACGGGTGAATCTGTTCGGGGGCGGAGAACCGGATTACGAACGCGTCGTGGACACCCGGGCGAACCCGGGCCGCGAACTGGAGGAACGGGAAGACGAAGCACGACTGGTCGAACTGATCGAGACCGCCCTGGAGCCCATCGAACAACGCGCGTTGTGGCTCCGGTGCTTCGAGAGAATGTCCGTCGAGGAGATCACGCGGATGCTGGAGATCGAATCGACGTCGGGGGCGAGGGGAATTCTGCAGAAGGCGCGGCGCAAGCTCAAGGCGGCAATGGAAGAAGGTAATTCGAATGAAGGTTGAGTGCATCGATATCGAACAAATTGCGGACGCGCTGGCGCTCCCCGCCGACGATCCCCTGCGGCGTCACATGGACCGGTGCCCCCGTTGCAGCAGTCTTGCTACTGCCTTCTCGTCGTTTGTCGCGGCCGATGCGGCCGCTCTGCCGGCGGGCGCCGACACCGCCGACGCCGACGAGCGGCTGATGCGCTTTCTCGACGACCAGATCGGTGCCATGGAGCCGCCGGCGCCGTTACGCGAACCGGCTTCAAGTGGTGAAGGATTCTTTGCGCGACTCGTGGCCGGCTTCGCCGGATTCGCCGGATTCCGCATGCGCCCCGCGCTGGTGGCAGCGGCAATCGTCGTGGTCGCCGCAATCGTCGTATGGCAGACCCGATCGCCCGATTACCAGGACCACCCGATCCTGCGCGGCGCCGGAACGCTCCCCCTGATCGAGATCCCGGAACCGCCGGTCATCGCCGGCGACTCCCTCCAGATCCACTGGGAGGCCGTAGAGGGTGCCGATGGCTACCGCTTTGTTCTTTTCGACCAGGAACTCGACGAGTTTTTTCGCGCCGAAACCGGCCCCGAAGCAACGTATGTCCTTAAACGGCAGTCGCTTCCGGAGGACGCCCCGCGAGTGGCCATCTGCCGGATCGCCGCCCTGAGCGACGGGGACGAAATCGCCGAGACGGCTCCCTTTCCGCTCCGCCTCCCCTGATTTTTTTCAACTCCTCTGTGATTCTTTTCTCCCTGGTGTGTCCTATGAGTACAGACCCATCGTTGGTAACGTAGCGTCGCCGGACGGACCGGAATAATCAGGGAAGGGCACACCGGCCGTTCGGCGACGGTGTTTTTCCGATCCGGGTCGCCGCAAGAACCACTCACCTGACATTCTCACTTTTCACTCTCTTTTCAGGTCGTGCGATTCGCACGTCGCGATACGTTGACGCATATCCCGTGGTTGTGCGTTGTGGCGGACAACAGGGAACAACCCGCCACCATCGGGTAAGGTCGGAAACAACGAGGAATTCTGATCCCCGGCCGACCACCCTCCGCATAAGTCCCCGTCATTCCCGTTGATTCCCGATCGTGGAGTCGATCAGTACCTTCGAATCAGGCACGTCGCTTGCTCGATACGAGCGAGGCAAAGTCTTAAAGGTACACACAATACTTGAATCGAATTGTCCGATGCCCGAATCGACTCGGGTCGAACGTCGGGTCCCTTGCATTTGGGACCGTAAAACTAAAGAGGGTGAATACCGTGCACAACGCTTTGAAAAGAAGAAGCACTGCGCTGTTGTCCGCGGGGTTGGTGTTTGCCGTGTTGCTCACGATCGCCGGCACCGCGTCCGCTTATACACAGCTTCAGGTGCTGTTGCCGGGTGAGTCCGCCGCGCCGGGGACTCCGACGGGCAAGACGGGGATACCTGTCGCGCAAACGGTAGGAATTCCGTTTACGGTAACGGTCCGCGCGTGTGACGCGAACTGGAATACCGACGTAACGATCACCAACATTGTCGACCTGACGTCGTCGGATACAGGTGCGTCGCTGCCCTCGCCGACTTCGCTGTTCGCGGGTGAGACCACGGTCGCCGTGACGTTCAACGCCGCCGGGTCGTTCACCGTCTCCGCGACCGACCAGTCGGATCCGACGGTGCCGGAAGCGACGTCGCATATCGCGACGGCCTACGTTCTCCATGGATTCCAGTTCTCGTCCATAAATCAGAAAAACCAGTACGCGGGCGTGCCCATGTCGCTCTCTGTCATGGCC
>CBDVDJ010000608.1:0-2424 GCA_965372695.1 uncultured bacterium | reverse complement strand
TTTGTAGTTTCTGTACTTGCCCGACAGCCCGATGCCGATGCGAGGCCCCTCGCCGAGCCACGGGTTCTCCCACATCGCGTTGACCACCGTGCCGCCGCCGAACAGCGCCGACGCGCCGATGGTTTCGTTTCGTCCGCGAAAATTGTCGTTGGCCGCATATGCCCCGAACGAAAAGATGTTCTCCAGGCCGCGCTGTACGACGGGGTAGCCTTGATACGCCGATTTTTCGGTAACGGCGACGTCGAGAGAGAGCGTCGAGTCCTCCAGCGAGTATGAGACACGAATATCGGAGTAGTCGATGCCGGCGATCTGCCCGATGCGCTCCCTCGCCAGGTCCACCTTGGCCTTGTCAAACGGGTCGCCGGGGCGGAGCGGGATCACACGGCGAATGACGTAAGATTTCGTTATCCGGTTGCCGTAGATGTTGATCCGGCCGGTCCTGGGGGGCGTACCGGTGTCGGCCCCGGACGGCGTCACCGCCGTGGAGGCACTCACCATCAGAGCTGCAATAAAACCAATGGCTTTCAGCCGGTAGTGTGCGTTGATCATGTATGTCTCCCGGGCGAGGTCGCCCGTCGGGCCATGGCGATGCCGCGACGATGCCGCGGCTATTAAATCAAACAATCGAGCCATCTTACAAATACAAAAACAGGTAACTTTGTCCTCCGTCCAGCACGCCCAACGGCGTAAGTTCCACTTGTAAAACACGTCCCGTGGGCTTATCATACCCGTCGGAGGTGAGGGCATCGCCAGGATCATGGACATATTTCTGCTGAAATCCAAGATACACCAGGCCAAGGTCACGGGGGTCGACATGGGCTACGAGGGTAGTATCGTCATCGACGCAGCCCTGATGGAAGAGGTCCGGTTATACCCGTTCGAGAAGGTGCTCGTGGCCAACATCGCGACCGGCGACCGGTTCGAGACGTACGTGATCCCGGGCAGGGAGGGGTCGGGTGCGATCGAGCTCAACGGCGCGACCGCGCGTCTGGGGCAGGCGGGCGACCGTGTGATCATTTTTGCGTTCGCCAGGGTGTCCGAAGCGGAGGCGAGCGCCTTTTCCCCCAGGATCGTCCTCGTCGACGACAACAACCGCGTAATCCGGCGGAATTTCGCCGACGCCGCGTAACCTTCCGCGATCGATCCCGCTCGACGACAGAAAGGCATTCCCGCGTGACGGCACCGAAGACGGAGAAGTTGTATCTCAACGATCCGTACACGATAAAATTCCGGGCGAAGGTGCTGGAGAGCAAACCGGAGGATGGGGGGCGGGCCGCCGTAATAATGGATCGTTCTTGTTTCTACCCCGACTCGGGCGGACAGACGGCCGATACCGGCGCCATCGGGCAGGCCACCGTCGTAGACGTCCGCGACGGCGACGGCGAGACGGTTGTCCACATCGTCGATACCACCGCGGGCTCGCCGGCCCCGGCGGCCGGCGACGAAGTAGAGTGCGCCGTCGACTGGCCGCGGCGTTTCGACCACATGCAGCAACACACCGGCCAGCACGTCCTTTCGCGCGCATTCATCCAGGCGGGAGGACTTCGCACGGTTTCGTTCCACCTCGGCGAAGAGACGTGTACCATCGACCTGGAGGGCTCCGGCTTCAGCGAGGAAGTGGCACAGTCCGCCGAGAGTCTGGCCAACTCGACGGTCATTCAAAATCGTCCCGTTACGATCAGGACGCTCCCCGTCTCCCGGCTGGACCTAATCGAAGACCTCGAATTGAGGCGCGCGCTCCCCGACGGCGTAACGGAGGCGAGGCTGGTCGAGGTCGAGGATTTTGACGTAATCCCGTGCTGCGGGACACACGTGAGGTCGACAGGCGAACTGGGGCAGATCAAGATTATCAGGACGGAAAAGGCGAAGGGACAGCACAGGGTGCACTTCAAGGTGGGGGAACGTGCTTTGCGGGACTACCGGGCCAAGCACGACCTCGTTCAGTTACTCGGCAAAAAATTGACCACGTCGGCCGCCGACATCGCGGACAAGGTCGACAAGCTCCTGGGCCAGAACCAGAGCGCGCGCAGGGAAATCAAGCGCATGTCACAGGCGCTCGCCGGACACGAAACGGCGCTGTTGCTCGACGGGCAGGGAGAGCAGGCGGGACCCCGCGTGATTGTCGCGTACTTTGCCGATCGCGGGGATGAGTTCCTGGGAATGGTGTCGGCGGCGCTGAAGAAAGAGCCGGACACGGTTGCTGTACTCGGCGCCGGGACCGGATGCGTGGTATGCAGCGCGTCGGACGGCGTTTCCGTCGACTTCGGGCCCCTCGCCGTTGAACCCGCCAAAGCGATGGGCGGCAGCGGTGGAGGCAAGGGGCCGTTCGCGCGCCTGAAACTGCCCGCGGGCAGCGACGTAAGCCAATTTGTGGAGGATATTGCCAACAATGTCAAACGGTCGATTTCATAGCTGCCGTTTCGC
>CBDVDJ010000607.1:0-2450 GCA_965372695.1 uncultured bacterium | reverse complement strand
CGCGCAGGTAAACCTCCGTTTTTCCGCTGCCCGTCACCCCGTAGAGCAGCGACGGCCTGAACTCACCGGATTCGACGCCTTCGATGATCCGCGCCAGCGCATCGATCTGCGCGGTGGTCAGCTTTTCGACCTTGCCCTCGATACTGTCCAGCGGCGACGCTTTTTCGACCGGCGCCACGACAACGAGGCCCCGGCCGATCAGACCGTCCAGCACCGAACGGGAGATACCCCATTCGTCGGTGACCATTTCCACCGGGGCTTCACCACCCGAGTCGACGAGCATACGAAACAGCGCCGACTGGCGCTTCGCGCGAGTGATCGGCGCCGAGGCGGCTTCGAACGCGCCCTGATCGGAAACCACGGCGGGATCGGTCACCCGCACGAGGCCCTCGTGCCGGCGGCGCACACGCGCCCTGCGAAAGCTCGGGGGCAGCACCGACTGCATCGCTTCACCGGGCGAGCACCCGTAGTACGACGCTATCCAGCCGGACAGTTCCATCAGGCCGGGCAACAGGAACGTCTCGTGGAGTCGGGTGAGGGGTTTGATTCTGGAGGGGGGGAGATCGGCCGTGCCGGTCACATCAACGATCACGCCGTTGAGCGAACGTCCGCCGAAAGGCACCTGCACGCGGCGGCCGACAAAGACATCGCTGGCCATCTCCCGCGGGATCTCGTAGGTAAATGCCTTTTCCAGGGGAATCGGAAGGGCGACAATCGCATACCGGCGCACGCCGGCGTCTTCTGCCTGCTGGTCTCGCATAGTAGGCAGTATAGACGCCTGAGCCGCGGCAGGCAAGCCGCCCGCAACCATCGGGCAGCACCGGCCGCCGGCTGGCGGAGGTACCGCAGTCGTCAATCGTCGCCATCACAGGTGTCATCGCCTACTTCCTGCAGCCGAGGATTTCCTGGATTCTCTCGATAAGACGATTGGGACTGAACGGCTTGACGATATAATCGACGGCGCCGACTTCGTAGCCGAGGCGCTTGTCGACGTCACGGCCCTTGGCTGTGAGCAGAACGACCGGGATCGTTTTGGTCTCTGACGCGCGTTTCAGCCTTCGGCACGTTTCGTAGCCGTCCAGGACGGGCATCATGATGTCGAGCACGATGAGATCCGGCTTCTCCTGCTTGGCCTTCTCGATGGCCAGTTCACCGTTGTTGGCGGTGATGACCTCGAATCCTTCGGCACCCAGGCTGAAGTCGAGTATGTGCAAGATGTAAACCTCATCGTCGACGACAAGGATCTTTCCCAGAGCCATTTCAGTTTCCTCCTCGGGAGTTCGACGGTTTGTCTCCATTTGTGAGACTTTCGACGGTTTCTCTCACTTGCTCCGGTGACGGGCCTGTGTCGAAGTCGTCCGTTCGTTTCTGGACGACATCGATGAAAACGCCCGCTATTTTCGGGTCGAAAAACGACCCCGACCGGTGCTTCAGTACTTCAATTGCCTCCCCGACGGTATATTTCTTCTGGTACGGCCGGTGCGATATCAGAGCCCGGAAAGAGTCGGCCACACGAAGGATCCTGGCCAGAATCGGGATCTCGTCGCCCGACAGTTTGTTCGGATAGCCGGTGCCGTCGTAGTTTTCGTGGTGGGCGAGGACGGCGTCTCGCACATTCGGTTCCGTCTCGATCGATTCGAGCAATTCTGTTCCGAGAATCGTGTGGTCCTCGACGGCCTTGCGGTCTTTGGCCGTCAACTGGCGCGGTTGCTTGACTATGTTGTAGCCCACGTTTGCCAATCCCAGGTCGTAGACACTGAACGAGTACAGCAAGGTGGCCGCTTCCTCGCCGGTGAATCCCAGCCGGTCGGCGACGTCGACAAGAACCCGGCGCATAACGTCCGTGCCCTGGTCGTCGACGTACCGCTTGGCGTCGAGCATCGACTTGAAAGCCGTGCGGACCCCTTCGAATCCCTGGGATTTCACGACGAACGACTCCAGCTTGCCCAGAGCCTCACCCACACGAATGGCGAAGACCTCCAGCAAGTCGCGGTCTCCCGTGTCGAATGCCGGTTTCGAATCGGGGTCGGCAACGTTGATGACACCAACGACCTCTTCAGATCTTATTATCGGCACGGAAAGGAACGACCTCGTGTTATACAGGAAGTCATTGTTTTTCGCGTTGACCCGGGTATCGTCGTCGATGTCGGAGACCAGGAATGACCGGCGCTCCAGCGCAACCCTCCCCGAAATGCCTTCACCCAGCTTCACACGCGCGTTTTCGACAATCTCTTCGTCCATACCGATGGCGCTCTCGATGCGCAGTTCGCCCGTATCCCGGTCGATCATCATGATCGAGGCCTTCTTCACGTTCAGCAACTCGGTTACCATTTCGACTAACAGCTCGAGATACCGTTCGATTTCGTACCGGCGCATCGTATCGTTCGGCGCCAGGACGTGGCTGCGCACGATCGCCTGCTTTTTGGGGATCACGACGACGAATTTGGTTC
>CBDVDJ010000606.1:0-2455 GCA_965372695.1 uncultured bacterium | reverse complement strand
GGGGGTCCCCGTCGTTGCCACCCGCACGGGCGGCGTGCCCGACATCGTCGAGGATGGCGTGACCGGGCTGCTCGTGCCGCCCCGGGATCCCGAGGCGCTCGCCGGGGCGATCGCGCGCCTGCTCCGTGCCCCCGAACTGAGACAACAACTTGCAAAAACAGCACTTGTGCAATCGCGGGGATACGACTACCGTCAAACGGTGTATAAGACTCTGGATGCCTATCGTGAGCTGGTATCCAGCCCGGGCGGGGGGCCCAACCGGAAGGGGAAGGTGGAACCCATTGAGTAGCCGAAATCTGATCGCCGCGGTTGCGGTGGCCATCGCCGTATCGATGTCCGCTACGGTGGTTCCCTCGGGTCAGGAATCCGGGGACGCCGCACCCGACACAGTACGTTTTCTTTACTACGACTCGATCTACGCGGACGAGCTGCCCGACTCGAACGACGTCGACCTGTTGCCTGAATACGTGGGATTCGGCGAAGGAGAAAAATTCGTGTTCTCGGTCCAGTACGGGATCGTCAGCGCGGGGGAAGCGTCCCTCGAAATCCGCAACATCGCGTTGATCGATTCGGCGGCCTGCTACCGGGTCGTTTCCAACGCGCGGACCAACGGCGTATTTTCCGCCTTTTTCAAGGTCCGCGACCGGTTCGAATCGTACATCGACACGACCCACCTGTATTCGCTCCGCTACGAGAAACACATCCGGGAAGGGAAGTTCAAACGCGATGAAGTCGTCGAGTTCGACCAGCGTAAACATCTGGCGAAGTACGCCGACCACGAGGTCCCGATAGCGCCCCGCACCCAGGACGTGTTGAGCGCGTTGTACTACGCGAGGACGCTGCCGCTCGAGGTGGGGCAGTCTATTTCGGTCGCCAACCACACCGACGGCAAGAACTACCCTCTCGTCATCAAAGTGCTCGGCAAGGAGACGGTGACCGTCGACGCGGGGACGTTCGACTGCTTCGTCGTCGAACCCGTTCTACGCGGGCCGGCGGTATTTACGCAGAAGGGCCGATTGACAGTGTGGCTGACCGATGATAGGTATAAGATGCCGGTGCTGATGAAGAGCAAGGTCGTCATCGGCTCGGTGTCGGCCGTGCTGAAAGAGTACAAACTTGCCGACAAGTACGACAAATGAAAAACGAATTCGAAGAAACCGACCTCGAGCGGGTCAAACCGGTACCGATATCGGGACGGAAGTCCAAGATCACGGTAGACGATATCGTCGATCCGGCCGCCGTAATCGGGAAGGACGGCGTGATCGGCGCCGACGGCCTGCTCGCGATGATGCCCCGCATTCTCGCCGCCGAATCGCTCCGTAAACTCGTCGGCGCCATGCGGTCGGCCCAGGCCAACGGCCGTGAAATCATCTGGCTCGTCGGCGCGCACACGATCAAGTGCGGGCTCTCGCTCTACCTCAACGCCCTCATCGACTCCGGGTTCATCACGACGGTTGCGACGACCGGGTCGTCGACAATCCACGACCTCGAGCTGGCGTTTTTCGGGAAGACGTCGGAGTACGTCGAAGAAGAACTTCTCGCGGGACGATTCGGAATGGCCGCCGAAACCGCCGACCACTATTCCGCCGCTTGCAATTACGCGTGGGAAACGGGCCAGGGGCTCGGCGCGGGCGTGGGCGACTACATAGAGCAAAAGGACGCTCCGCACAAGGCGGTCAGCGTATTTTACCGGGCCGCCGAAAAAGGTATCCCCGCGACGGTACACGTGTCATTCGGTACCGATATCACCCACCAGCACCCGTCGTTTCCGGCGGCCCGCGCGGGCGAACTGACGATGAAAGATTTCCGGATACTGACGCGCCGTGTCGAGAATGCATTCGACGGAGGCGTCATAATCGTGTTCGGCTCCGCCGTCATCCTCCCGGAGGTCTTTCTGAAGGCCGTTTCGATCAACTACAACCTGGGCTACCGCCCCTCCGGCGTCACCACGGCGAGCTTCGATATGCTGCCCCAGTACCGGGTCCGGGAAAACGTCCTGGGCCGCCCCTTCCAGGGCGCCGGCGAGTCGTACGCCATCACCGGGCACCACGAAATCATGCTGCCGCTGCTGTACCTGCTTCTCACCGCATGATCCCCTGAGGAACGGAGTTTGCAACGCATTGTTCGATTGGGGTGATCCGGTCGAAACCACTACCTACGCGTGCGAAAACACGCTTGGCGGCGGAGATGCTTGTAACTAAAAAGGATAATTTATATTATGTCGCATAATTATCGTGGGCGTTCGCGCGGAAACGTGGTCTGGCACCAGTTTTTGATCGGACAGACGTTCGGCGTTGCATTTGCCGTCGTGCTTTAGTCCCTGGAGGTTCTATGGCGGCTGAGCGGGTTCCACAGCCATCTGGGGGCATCGCTTGTCGTTGTGCTGGCCGTTTTTACGTCCTTCGGCTGGGTGCTGGGCGCCCTCGTCGGCGTCGTTTCCGGGCTCGTGGGGGCC
>CBDVDJ010000605.1:0-2478 GCA_965372695.1 uncultured bacterium | reverse complement strand
AGACGTGGATCACGGCGCCGACGGGCCGCATGATCATCCACGCGATCAACCCGCCACGTTCGGCGCTGACGGCGGGCATCGCACCGTACAACAATCTGACGTCTGAGCCCGATTCGAAGCTTCTTACTTTCGACGCCACCGCCGTCAATCCGCGCTTCGCTTTTCTTCTGTTGCCAGGCGAGACGGGCGCGCCGGCGCCCACCGTGACCCGCGATCAGTTCGCATGGGGTGTATTGACAACCATCGACTGGGGATCTCGTACCGACGTGCTGCTTATCAATCACTCCGGCGGCACCGTCATCGCGGCAGGCCCCGCCGGCATCGAGACCGACGCGGAAATGGCGCTGGTGCGATTCGACGGCGCCATCGTCCGGCGTTACCTCGCCGCCGGCGCGAGTTCGCTCACCATCGGCGGCACCGCGTGGGTCGACGTCGCCGACGGACCGCTGAACGTGGCTTTGTCGGGCGGGATAATCAACATCGACCGGTACGATGCGGACTTTGTTTTTTACGGACCGGGCGTTACCGGTGTGCGGTACCGGACGCAGCAGATTCATTTCGTGGAAAACGCCGGCTACCTGACCCCGGACGGGGCTGTCGGAA
This sequence comes from uncultured bacterium, assembly GCA_965372695.1. Lineage (GTDB taxonomy): Bacteria > Krumholzibacteriota > Krumholzibacteriia > WVZY01 > JAKEHA01 > CBDUWU01. The sequence continues at coordinate 1,875 of CBDVDJ010000605.1, read as the reverse complement.
TCCAGAGCGCCCCTGCGCCGGCCCGCCGGATCTCCGCGACGGCTTTTCCCAACCCGTTCAACCCGTCGACATCGGTCCAGTTCGACATGCCTTTCCGGGCGCGCCTGTCGGCGCGCCTGTCGATAACCGTATACGACGCGCTCGGCCGGAGGGTCCGGCAGCTGGCTGCGCGCGATTTCGCCGCGGGGCGTCAGATCCTGCGCTGGGACGGACTCGACGACACGGGACGGCAGGTGCCGAGCGGCGTCTATCTGCTCCGGATCGACGGCGACGCCGGATCGGCAACGGTCAAACTGACCGTGATCAAGTAGCCCGCCCGTTGCCGGCGCCTTGAAATCGGCGCCGCCCCTGTGGTATCGTAATAACCGGCTCACCACACACGGCACGGGGGGAGGCTCCACATGTTCGCTACGGCAATACTGACCTCGATTACCGCGCTCTTCATCGCATCGGCCGGCGGCGGCAGCCCGACCGACGACCCCACCCCCCTCTCCGTCCTGGAAAGAAAGCTGGCCGATCCGGACCACACCCCCTCCGCCACGGGTGACTCCTGGAACGTCGGCGTCCAGATGCGGTGGGCCGAAGGAGCGTGCAACGCGGTCGTCTCCCGGAACGACACGTTGTTCATCGGCAACGGCGCCTGGTTCCAGACCATCGACTTCAGATTCGCCGCCAGCCCCGTCTCGCTCGACCGGATCGTGGTCCCCGGACTCGTCCTCGACGTCGCCGTCGAAGGCACTACCGCGTGCGTCGCCAGCGGCGCGGCGGGACTCACCGTCATCGACGTGGGCGACCCGGCCGCGCTGAAGTCCGACGGCATCTACGACACGCCGGGGACGTGCGGCGCCGTCGACATCGCCGGCGAGTTCGCCTATGTGGCGGACGGGGCCGCCGGCCTGCGCATTGTCCGCCTGCAATTCGCGACGCCCCCGGTAGAGGTCGGATCGTACACCGGAATCTCCTCCGCCCTCGACGTCGTCGTCGAAGGCAATTTCGCGTACGTGGCCGATTTCATCGACGGTCTCGTCATCCTCGACGTCAGCACCCCGTCGGCGCCGGTATTCGCGGGGTCGTGGAGTTCGCCGGGAACGGCGTCGGGTGTCGCCGTATCGGGCGACCGAGCCTGGTTGGCCGACGGCGGGAACGGCCTCCACGTCATCGACGTCTCCAACTCGGCCGCACCGTCAAAACTGGGAACGTACGACGCGCTCCTCGACCTCGGACGGTATTTCTACGGGGTGACGGTGTCCGGCAACTACGCATACGTCACCGACAGCGTTTACGGCCTGCGGCTGATAGACGTTTCCAACCCGGCCGCGCCGTCACAGAAGTCGCTCATTTCAACGGACGGAGACGCGCAGGGCTCCAGTATCTCGGGTGTCCGCGCCTACGTGGCGGACGGATGGAATGGCGTGGAAGTGCACGATGTCTCGATCCCGACGAACCCGTTCCCGATGGGTTCGTTCGCCACCGGCGACCTGGCGTGGGGAGTGACGCACGACGCGGGACTCCTCTACACGGCCAACCGCAACCGCGGCCTCATGATCCTCGACGTTTCCAACATGTCGGCGTGGGAGCCGACGCTGACCGGCGTCTACGATACGCCCAGCTGGGCCCACGCGACCGCCGTCGACGGAGACCGCGCCTTCGTGGCGGACGGGAGCGCCGGCGTACGGCTGCTCGACGTCACCAACCCGGCCACCCCGAACGAGACGGGCGCATACGACACGAACGCATTTATCGAGGGAGTGGCGGTATCGGGCACAACGGTATACGCCGCGGCAAAGTCGCAGGGTCTCCTCGTCCTCGACGTCTCGGTCCCCGCGGCGCCCGACAGCATCGGCACCGTCGACACCCCGGGGCTGGCGCGGAGTG
>CBDVDJ010000604.1:0-2481 GCA_965372695.1 uncultured bacterium | reverse complement strand
CAAGATTATCATGATGGCGCTCACGCGCAATGCAGCAGAGGCCGTCGCGCAAAACCAGGCCAGCGACGTCTTGAAAGACCAGCTCAATAAAACGCTGGGCGAAAAGTCGAAGGGGTATCTCGATCGTTGAGATAGTTGTGATCAGCCTTTTTTCTTCGGCTTCGAGGCTACGCGGCGGTCGTTTTCCTTCAGGAGCAGTTTGCGGAGTCGTATGGACTTGGGCGTAATTTCGACGAGTTCATCGTCGGCGATAAAGTCGAGCGCGAACTCCAGGGTCATGTCCCGCGGAGGTGTGAGCTGGATGGCGTCGTCGGATCCGGCCGCGCGTACGTTGGTGAGCTTTTTCTCGCGCACGGCATTGACTACCAGGTCACTTCCCTTGTTGTTGACACCAACGATCATCCCCTCGTAAAGGTCAACGCCGGGGTGGAGAAATATTTCCCCCCTCGCCTGCAGTCCCCACAGAGCGTACGCCACGGCCTTCCCGGCGCACATCGACACCATCACCCCGGACTGCCGCTTTGGCATCTCTCCCTTGAACTTCTGGTACTGGTAGAAATTCTGGAACATGATGCCCGTACCCCGGGTCATGGTGAGAAATTCGCTGCGAAATCCGATCAGCGCGCGTGATGCAATATAGATCTCCAGGCGGGCCGTCCCCACCGTGCTCATTTCGATTTTGTCGACCTCGCCCTTGCGCGCACCGATCGCCTGCATCACCGCCCCCTGGTACTCGGGGTTGACTTCGATGACGACTTCCTCGACGGGCTCGAGCACCTCGTCATCGACTTTCCTGAGGATCACCTCGGGCCGCGACACCTCCATCTCGTACCCCTCCCGCCGCATCGTTTCGATGAGAATCGAGAGGTGCAGTTCACCGCGGCCGGACACCTTGAAACGATCTCCTCCGGGGGTCGTCTCGACACGGATGCCGACGTTGATCATCGCCTCGTGCTCGAGGCGTTCGCGAATGTGCCGCGACGTCAAAAACCGGCCGCCGTCCCTGCCCGACAGGGGGCTCGTGCTGTGCGAGAAGTTCATCGAAATGGTGGGCTCGTCGATGGCGACCATCGGCAGCAGTTCGGGGTTCTCGGGTGCGGCGAGCGTGGAGCCGACCTTGACGTTCTCCATACCGGCCAGCGAGATGATGTCGCCCGCCACGGCCAGGTCGGCTTCGGCGCGCACGAGGCCCTTGTACTTGAGGATCTTGGTCACGCGGCCCCGCTCGTGATGCCCGTCGCGCTTGACCAGCACGATCGGCTCGCCGGGAGTGATCTTGCCGTGGGAAATACGTCCGACGGCGATGCGCCCGATATAGCTGTCGTAGTCGAGCATGGTGACCAGCATCTGGAACGGCTTGCCGACGTCCCCCACCGGCGGGAGGACGCGGTGCAACACCGTATCGAGGAGCGGCGCCATGTCGGTGTCATCGTCATCCAGCTCGAGGCGGGAGTAGCCGTCCTTGCCCGACGCGTACACGATGGGAAAATCGAGCTGTTCGTCGCTGGCATTCAGTTCGCAGAACAGATCGAACGTCATGTCCGCCACTTCGTGCGGACGCGAGTTGGGCCGGTCGATCTTGTTGATGACGACGATGGGCTTGAGGTGCAGCTCGAGCGATTTCTTGAGCACGAACTTGGTCTGGGGCATGGGCCCCTCGAAGGCGTCCACCAACAGGAGCACACCATCGACCATCTTGAGTATGCGCTCGACTTCGCTGCCGAAATCGGCGTGGCCCGGCGTGTCGACAATGTTGAAGAGCGTATCCCGCCAGGTAAAGGAAGCGTTCTTGGAGAATATGGTAATCCCGCGTTCCTTCTCCAGAGGATTGGAGTCCATGATCATGGTCTCGCCCTCACGGAACTGGTAGGCGCCGGCCTGCTTGAGAAGGGCATCGACCAGGGTCGTCTTGCCGTGGTCCACGTGGGCAATAATGGCCACGTTGCGGACGTCTTTTATTCGTTTGGGACTGGTCATAATGGCTTTTCCGGTTGCTGCTGTGAAGGGTGAAATAACACGATAACCTCATGGCCGGGCAAGCACAATCTTCATTTACCGCCTCGCCGTCGTCATCTGGCGTCGCGCAGGACACCCGTCCCGCAGCGGCGAGTGGTTATTGACACGCCGAATGGCCGTCGGATAGCTTCGTCTCACATGCATGTTCCCCCTCCCCAGATTGAAACCGCCACCGAACCGTTAAACCGGACCCTCGGATTGTGGGACGTCGTCGCCATCGGGATCAACGGCGTGATCGGTACCGGTATATTTCTGCTTCCGGGCAGCGTCGCCGCCATGATGGGGCCTGCGGCGCTCGTGACTTATCTGATCTCGGCATTGCTCTGCACGTTACTCGTCCTCTGTTTCGCCGAAGTGGGAAGCCGTTTCCGAGGTACCGGAGGCCCCATGCTCTACACCCTGTCCGCCTTCGGCGAGCTGCCGGGGTTTCTCGTCGGGTGGTTCATCTGGCTGACGCGGATCACA
>CBDVDJ010000603.1:0-2495 GCA_965372695.1 uncultured bacterium | reverse complement strand
CGCCTACCTCGAGTAGTGATTCCTGAACGTATGTGGGCGAACCGGCCGGCGCTCCGCAATTCGCCGTCGACCCCCGCGCCTGGGTGCGCGACCTCCCACCGTGCAGAGGGCAGGCTGACGAGGGGTGACCGGGTCGTCAAGCCGGCGAGCCATAATAAGAGGGTCCAATGGGCGAGCCGAGGTTACGAGGCGGGAGCGCCCGATGGCCGAACCTACATGCTGTCACGCTAAGCGCGGACGCCGGCCCGGGAACCCCTCGTCAGCCTGCCCGCCAGTACGGCGGGCGCTGTGGGCGTGGCACGATAAGGGAGACAGAGATGGGTCAGGATTCGAGGTGAGCGTCGATCGACTGCATGCAGGCCTTGTGGACGTCGTCCGGAGACATTGTGCCGTCGATAATATCGATCGGTCCCACGTGGTCCCTATAATAAGAGGCCGCCAGACGCTTGTAGTTCTGGTCGATCGTTTCCAGGAAGTCCTTCTTTTCGTAGACAGTCGGGCTCTCGTTTCGTTCGGCGATACGGCGGAGGCACTCGTCCACCGGAACGTCGAGAAACAGTGTGAGGTGCGGACGGGAGAACCCCGTGTTGATATCCATGACCCAGGCCGGCGTGATCGACGTATCGAGAGTCTGGTACGCGAGCGATGAGAAGATATAGCGGTCGCACACGACGTGCGAATTCGTGAGGAGCTTGCTTTCCAGCAGGCGCGAGTGTTCCAGTCGGTCCGCCGCAAAGAGGAGCGCCATTTCGCGCTCCGCCAGGCGGTGCCGCAGCAGCTTTCCCGTGAGGATGTCTCGAACCAACTTGCCGATCGGGCCGTCGGTTGGCTCACGTGTGAGGAAACTATCAGCCTTCAATTTCGTAAAATAGTCCTGGAGCATCGCGGCTTGAGTCGTCGTTCCCGCGCCGTCCAGTCCCTCGAGTACGATGAATCGGCTTTTGTCGCTCCACATCTGGTGTTTATCCGCCTTTCCTGCGGTCGTCTGGACCGCCAAGCGACAAATATCACACCCCCCGTAAAAGGGGGAAGCGATAAATTGCCCGTTTTTCGAGGGGCCCGGAGCCGGAATAATATGTCAGACAGCCAAATACGAGAGTTTGACGCGACAAAGCAGGGGTTGCCTGTATTCCGGCCCCGTATTATATTTCCAGAGGCCCCGCGCGGACCGGCTTTTGTAAGTGATTAAATGCACAATCAGTTACGAAAGTGGGCACCCGGGGGGCACTCGGGAAACATATTTTAAATGGAATACAAGTTGCTTGACCCTAGGCGAACCTCGATGGCGGTCGGCAGACCGCACCCCTATCCCAGGAGGCCAGTCCAGTGAAATTTCTCTCCAGGCGCAATATCATCCTTATCTCGATCGCTCTGGCCATCAGCGTATTCGCCCTGGGCGCTTTCGCCGACGGCCCGGCGCGCGAAAAACAAGAAAAACAAACAGACGTATACCACGATCTCGAAGTATTCGCGAAGATCGTCGAAAAGGTATCCCAGTACTACGTCGACGAAGTCGATACGCACGAACTCATCCAGGCGGCGATCGCTGACATGCTCGACGAACTCGACCCCCACAGTCAGTACCTCGACGGTCTCGACTACGAAGACCTCATGGTGAGCACGCGGGGCGAGTTTGGTGGTCTGGGCATTTACATCGTATTCCGGGACAACTATCCCACCGTCATATCGCCGATCGACGACACCCCCGGTGACCGGGCGGGATTGCGCGGCGGCGACCAGATCGTGGAAATCGAGGGGATGGACACCGAGGGATGGCGCACGGACAAGGCGGTCAAGTACCTCAGAGGCGACCCGGGGACGGATGTCACCTTCAAGATCCGGCGGCCCGGCTCGGAAGAAGCCATCGAGTACGTGCTGACGCGCGAAATCATCAACGTGTCCAGCGTGCCGTACCACGACATGTTTGGCGATGTCGGTTATGTCAAGGTGTCGAGCTTTTCCAAGAGGACCGCTCCCGACCTCGACGACGCGATCGACGAACTCGAGAGCCAGGGTATGAAAGGGCTCGTGCTCGATTTCCGCGGCAACCCCGGCGGTCTGCTCCAGGCGTCCACCGAGGTGTCCGAGTTGTTCCTCGACAAGGACAAGCTGGTGGTCTACACCAAAGGCCGCCTCCAGAACAGCAACCGCAAGTACTACTCGTCGAACCGGAAGGTCCACAGGGGCTATCCCGTCGTGATTATGATCAACGGGGCCAGCGCCAGCGCCTCGGAGATCTTCGCCGGCGCCCTTCAGGACTGGGACCAGGCTTTCGTGGTCGGCCAGACATCGTTCGGCAAGGGCACCGTGCAAACCGTATTCAACCTCAGCGAAACCGAAGCGATCAAGCTGACCACAGCCAAGTACTACACGCCGTCCGGCCGGAGTATCCACATGGATCACAAGAAGCGGATGGAAGAGGCGGAAGCGGGCACGACGACGGCGCAGCGTGATACCGCTGGCGATGCCGACGTCGAAACGGCCGACGTCAACGC
>CBDVDJ010000602.1:0-2497 GCA_965372695.1 uncultured bacterium | reverse complement strand
CGTTTCGATACGCACGGAAACGGTGGGATTGAAAGGATTCGGGTAAACCGAAACGGACAGCGCCTGGGGAACCGGCGCACCCTCGGACGCGACGACGCTCTCCGAAAACAGATACCCCGCTGCAGAGACGAAAGGAATCGATTCTCCCCGGCATTCGATTCCCTCGATGCCGGTGTCGAGCAAGCTGAAAACGGCGTCCCCCCTGTCGATCTGGACCACGTCACCGTCCAGAGCGCAAGTCGCGGATGCGTCGAAGAACCGGACATGATCCACCCCGTCGTAGGCGAATACCGTCGCGTCGACCAGCAGGTGGCGGATAACATGGGCGTCTTCCGTGCGAACGATGGCTACGGACGCATCCGTCAAGAGCGAATCGGGGCCCCACGAGACGGTGCCCCCGGAGTGATTGCCGATGATGACGTCGCGCACCCCACCACCCCAGTCCAGGCGACACACATATCCCCACGGGTGGAGTTCCCTGGATACGACGGGCGCGGCAACGGTCGCATCGAACGGGAACAACAAAACGGCAAAGCGCGGATTAACATCATTGTACGCAAGTTTCAGCAGGGTCGAGTTTGGATCCATGACTCCGTTGAAGTAGTCCTCGGTGCTGAGCGTCGTCTCCGAGAAATCGGGAAAGAGGAGGTGGACGTCGAGGTCAGCCGATGCCGCGCCGATCCGGATCGGATTCGTAGAGATGTCGACAGTGTTATTTATGAACGTATGCAGGCGCCACTCGTACTCGTGTACCGATCCGTCCTTGTCCATGTCATCGGTGATGATGAAAAAAGGCGGCGTACCGGCGTCGCGGACCACGAACAGGCGGCGCCGGGCATGGAGCACTGGATTCGCCCCCACGTACCCCCATGACCAGTCGCACCAGGAAAACGGCCAGCCCGGTGCGTTGAACTCCGAGTAGGTAGTATATGCGGCCGTGGCGTCGCCCATGACGTAGTCGACAAAATCGCTCAACAGATACGACTCGATGCGTCCGTCGGTCCCGATGGAGTGGCCCGCATTGTGCTGTCCGGCGCCGTCCACGAAGACGATGTTGTGCGATTCGCTCTGTTTGGGTGTTGTGCCCGGACCATGATCGATGGCGAACTTTTCGCCATACGCATACAATGTAAAGCTGTTCTGGTCTTCCTGTGCGTGACCTCCGTGAAATTTGCCCGAATAGAAGCTGAGAACAACGTCGCGTGAATCAAGCCCACTCTGCCATCCGGTACGGTAGTAGAACAATCCGCCATCTTCCCACAACTGACTGGGCGGCAGTATCGAGTCCGGCTGAAGCGGCTCCGGCGCCGTGTTCCACAGCACCGTAGCCGCCTTGTCTGCGGATGAAAAGTAGTCGATGCCGTACGGCCCCGATGTGTGCTCCCATATCCACGCCGACAAGCCGCTGCTCCAGTTCCACTGTGCCCAGTCGAAGTACGACCCGTGCAGCGCCAGCGGCGCGGTAAAGTAGGACGAGTCGTTCAGGTTATTGGTTTTCCCATGACCCACGGGCAACACTTCGTAGGCGAACCAGTTCTCGGCCGCGCGAATGATCGGGTGCGCGGCATAGTCGAACCCGTCGAAACGTTTACGTGCGTGAAAGTAGTACACCAGCTGCCGCATCGTCCACGCCCCGTACAGGCAGCCTTCCTTGTAAACTCCACCCGGATCGAATTGATAGGTCAGCAGGCTGTCGATCAGCGCGTCGGCCTGGTCCATGGCGTTGTCGAGCAGCTCAGGGTCGACTTCGTCGCGCAGGCAGATCGATGCCATTCCGAGAGGACCGGCGAACATGGCGCTGTGATTGGCGAGGTACGGCCGCCACGTAAACATTACTTTGTATAAATAATCCGTTGTCATGTATGTCATGTACGAAATGATCTCATCGCGGACCAGCGCCCGCACCGAATCCGGGGCATCGGCAAAGAACATGTCGTATCCGAGCGCCAGCGCCCGCAGTCGCAGTCCGGAATTGGCCTCGTCGCCGTCGACGTCGAAGTTTTCGGCGATATATACCGTCAGGTCGCGCCCGATGCGGATGGAGGCGGTGTCCAGAGGAGTCGCCAGATGTGCTGCCAGACCCAGGTTGGGAATCGAGATCAACCCCGAATAATTTCCCATCAGCTGGGATGGCGTGCTGTTCGCATAGGAATTATCGGCCAGCATCCTCACGAATTCGTACGCGTCGTCATCGTACCCGCCGTCTGAGACCTTGGCTCTCAAATCCGGCAATTCGTCTGATGTGAACAGGAGTCGGGGATGAAGGGCGTTGTATAGCGAATCTCCGGTTGCCGTCGCAGCCGCACCCGGGCGGGGTACCGCGACGAGCAGTGCGATAGATACAGATGCCAATACCAGACTGGTGTGTGGACGCAGCATAATTTTTTCGGCGGTATCGCCGAGGTTTCTTTGTTTCAGCCCTACTTGATTGATTATACAGGCAATTCGATTTCTTGTCAATTCAGCAGTCGAGCTTGAGGAAGGTTCAGAACGCCTC
>CBDVDJ010000601.1:0-2501 GCA_965372695.1 uncultured bacterium | reverse complement strand
GGTTGAGATTCCTCGCACCAGGGGAAAGCCCCCTCCCCGGTGTACGCGGGGTTGTTCGCCGGCGATTCGCTGGCGCAGGCCCTGCCACAGCTCCACGACGATTTCCCACAGCGACAGCGTGAGCCCCCGCGTGAAGTGGTAAGGGTTCACGAGGTAGAGAAACAGGTCGCTGTATCCGTCCCGGACCGATCGCGCGGTGTCGAGCATCGAACTGATGGTCAGCCGGCTCCGCGGGGCGTCGCCGGTCAACATGTTGCCCAGGCTGACGCCGCCATCGCAGAGCAGGCCTTCGCCGCTCGATACGCGGCGTTCGATCTCCGCGGCGTCGCTGGGGTTGTTCGACACCATCAGCCGTCCGGTTTCCTTTTCGAACCACCGGAACGCCGGGATGTCGAAGTTGTTTCCGCACAGGATCCCGGCCTGGCTCGAGGACGTCTGCGAGGGAAACCCGCAATCCCAGGCCGACAACTTGTGGCTGCCCCTTCGCAGCCATTTCTCCAGCGTCGGCATGTAACCCCGGCTGATCGCCGCTTCGAGTACGGGGGCGGACAGACCGTCGATCTCGACGATAATGAGGCCCGGTTTGTCCTGTTGCTCCCTGGGGACACCTCTGCCGGCGATCCGGCGGACGATGTTGCGGTAAACGGAGTCTTCGTCGTTGAACGAAAAGATCGACGTGATGAATGTGTTGATGGCGGTCAGACCGAACGCGGCGACGACGGCGGTGAGCAGGTTGGCGACGATCAGATCCTGCACGATTCGCCCCGCGAGCAACAGGATGGCGGCGTTGAGCACCAGGATGAGAAAGCCGAACGAAAGCACGGTGAATGGTAGTGTCAGCAGGATGATGATGGGACGTACGATGGCGTTGAGCAGAGCGATTACCACGACCGCCCAGGCGGCGGTGGGCACGCTGTGCACCTCGAGTCCAGGCAGAAGGCGTGCGAGCAGCCACAGTGCGAGCACTTCGATGGCCCACACGAGCAATACCCGCCGCAGAAGGACCAGGACAGCATAGCCTGAAATATGAATCACACTGGGATTATCGCCCGAAACGGACAAAATTTCCAGGGCTTACGATACGAACGTCGACGTCGGGCGCGACGTCGTTCGCGTGGCCCTTGAACTCGCGGGGGGGCTCGCTCAGGAAACTCGGCTTGATCCAGCCCATGCCGATCGGCGCAAACGTGCCCCAGTGAATCGGGACCGCCATGCGCGGGCGCAGGAGCGCGAGCGACTCCGCCGCCGTGCGAGGAGACATGTGGTCGCCGCGAATCGTCGGGCCCCAGCCCCAGACGGGAAGGAGCGCCATATCGAGTTCGGGGTCGACGTCCGCCATTTCGGGGAATATGTCGGTGTCGCCGGCGAAGTAGACCGATGACGACCCTTTGATCAGGTATCCGACGCTGTCTGCCGCCGGTCCGAACGGGTAGCGCTCGCCGGGGTGGTGCGCGTACGTCGCCGTGACCTTGACATTGCCCACCTGCGTCGAATCGGCGATCCGGATCTCCTCGATGTTATCGAAGCCCTCGCCGTGGAGGATGTCAGCCGTTCCCGCCGGGGCGATCAGGTGTATCTTGCGGTCCAGCAGGCGCAGCGACGGCAGGTCGAGGTGGTCGAGGTGGAGGTGCGAAATCAGGACTGCGTCGAGGTCCCGCCTCCAGGCCGGGTGAACGGGACGGCTCTGCCGGCGGATCCCGCTGACACGATTTCGCAGAAGGGGGTCGGTCAGAAGCCGCGTTCCGTCCATTTCGATCAGGACGGTCGCGTGCCCGACGTAGGTCATATGAGGCTCAGATGCAGAGTAAGTCATTTATTGATAGTATCTTATTGCCGAGTGCCCGGTACGGGCCGGTGGGAGACGATATTTGTGTGTCTTCCGTCTGTGGAAAAGTGCAACCCTCGTGCCCGCAGCGCAAGTTAATTCGCTTTATCAGCCCCCCCCCGCGGGGGGCGACGGACGCGTGTGGCGGCTGGTCCCGGAAGTAGTTGACCCGGGCGATAACAGCGCGGAGACTCAATAGTAACCAAGGGAGAGACCATGACCACTTCCCAGCGGACATTTGTGGCCCTGAGCGCGGTGATGATCGTACAGGCGGTGTGGTACTATCCGCAGCTGCCCGATCCGATGGCGTCGCACTTCGACGGCGCCGGGCACGCAAACGGGTGGTCATCGAAAATGGCTTTTTTCCTGATCATGCTCGGTACGGTGGGGGCGATGGGGCTCCTGTTTCTCGGGCTTCCGAAGTCGTTTTCGCGGATGCCGACGAACTGGATCAGCCTGCCGAACCGCGACTACTGGCTGTCCGATGAACGGCGCGAGGAGACAATTGGTCGCATCGAAGGGGAGATGGGCTGGTTCGGGGTGGCCACCCTGGTCTTGCTCATCATCATCCAGCAGATGACGATCAACGCCAACCTGGGGTCTGCCGATGCGCTCTCCAGCACGCCGTGGTGGGTCATGGGGGGCTATCTGTTGTTCACCGCCGTCTGGACGATCC
>CBDVDJ010000600.1:0-2512 GCA_965372695.1 uncultured bacterium | reverse complement strand
CCCCCGATCAACATCTGATTGGCCGCCGGCTCGATGGTGAGCACGGCGCCGTTGGCGCCGCTCCCGAGCGCCGACCACGCGAATCCATCCCAGCGCGCAATCCGGCCGACGGGATTGCCGTCGGCGGTCGTAAAAGCGCCGCCCGCGTAGAGGTCGCCGCCGTAGAAAGCGAGCGCGTAGACGATGTTGTTGAAACCAGTGCCGAGGGCGTACCACTGCGCCCCGTCCCAGCGGGCGATGCGGTTGGCCGCGCCCCCTCCCGCCGTGGTGAAGTTACCCCCCGCGTACACGTTGGCACCGTTGACAACGACCGCCTCCGCCCACAGGTTGAGGCCGGCGCCCAGCGCCTGCCACTGCGCACCGTCCCACATGGCGATGTGGGCGGCCGGAGCCCCTCCCGCGTTGTCGAATTTGCCGGCCGCGTAGACCACCGGCCCCGCCATGGCGAGGTCGTTGACCTGGTTGTCGACACCCGGGCCGAGCGCGTGCCACGCGGCGCCGTCAAACCTGGCGACGTTGGCGACGCCCAGCGCCCCGGCCGTCGAGATCGACCCACCGACGTAGAGGTCGGCGCCGGCCAGTTCCATGTCATAGATCTGGCCGAGAACGCCGCCGCCGACGTCCTCCCACGTGACTCCATCCCGGAGCCGGGCCAGGCGGCTGACGTCGACGTCACCGGCCTGCGTGAACACACCCCCCGTATAGACGTCGGTCCCGTCGACGGCGAATGCCCGAACGACCTGGTTGGTGCCCTCGCCGCCCCACGTCTCTCCGTCCCACATGGCGATGTTTTGTGCCGGCGCCGTGCCGACCGCGGAAAAGCTGCCGGTGGCCCAGAGTTCCTCGCCGGAAGCGTCGATGTCGAATACCCAGCTGTCGGGCCCCGTCACCGACCCGTTGCCCAGGGCACTCCATTGTGTCCCGTTCCACTTCGCGATGTTTTTGACGGCGACGCCATCGATTTTGGAGAAGCGGCCGGCCAGGTAGAGATCCCCCTGGAACGTCGTCAGCGACGTGAACCACGGGCTGCCGTTGGTAACCACCGTATCGGCGACCGATGTCCACGACGCCCCGTCGTAACGTGCAGCCCCGGCGGTGGGCACGCCGCCGATCTCAGTGAAATACCCGGCGGCGTACACGTCGCCCTGGTACATCGCCAGCGCGTTCGGCCGGTTGTTGGCGTCGCCGATATTCTCCCAGGCGGCGCCGTTCCAGCGGGCGATATTCTGGACGGGGACACCGCCCGCTTCGTCGAAAGTTCCGCCGACGTACACGTCGGTCCCGTCGACGAGAATCGCATGCACCGACGGATGCAGCGAGTCGCGGGAAAATCCCGTACCGAGCGCCGACCACGTCCCACCACTCCACAGCGCGATCGCACTGCACACGATCCCGCCCGCAAAAATAAATTGCCCCCCGACGTAGAGATCGTTGCCGTCGGCTGCCAGGGCGTAGACGTACGAATCCACGCCCGTCCCCAGCGCCGACCACGCCGTTCCGTTCCACTGCGCCACGTTGTTCATGCCGCTGTAGGTGAAACCCCCGCCCGCGAACACGCTACCGTTTGTCGTCCGTGTAAGCGCATTGATCGAACTGGACGCGGGGATCCCGGAGACCATTGTGTTCCACTGCCCGCCACTCCACTCGGCGATGTTGTACACCCACTCGCCGCCGGCCTTGTCGAAGTCGCCGGCGGCATAGACGGTGAACCCGTCGACGAGTACCGCCCTGCCGTCGGCGCAGCAGTTATTGTTGTTGTTGGTCAGACCCGGGTTGGTCGCCTCGACGAGACCAAAGCGGTCGTCCCAGAGCGAGTTGTCGCCACTGGCAACGGGTGCTCCGGACAAGAGGGTCAATATAAATACTGTGAATGCGGGCAGCACGGTGGACCGGCTCATGGAATCGCTCCTTTGGTGTGGTTTTGTGATATTAGTCGGAAACACCCGCTGACTTACCGGTACGAATTTCATTATATCACATCGGGAGGGGAGGAATCGGCCTGCGAGATCGAAAAAGCGAGATTTGCCCCGACTGGACAAAACCGGAACTCCGATTACTTTCGCCTTATCAGGGAAACGAGCGCCCTCGGATTGTATCTCAACATATTCACGATGTTATTCGCTCGCCGATCGACGTTGGCCGGCTCCTCAGGGATCGTCCCCTTCGGGCTCAGCTTGCGGAGATGCGCCAATCCTGTGCTGCCGAACACCATGTCCAGATACAGTTCGTCTTCATTCGCGTAGAAAAACGACGTTACGTAGTTCCGTATTTCATCCACCTTTGATTCTACAACGAAATTGTCTTTTCTTTGCCCTCGCCGGTACGGCCTGGAATCAACATCATCAAAGAATATATGCGAGCCGGACTTCATATATGGATACCATCCCATGAGCTCTTTCTCGACGTGGGTCTTTTCATGCATACTATCCACGTAAAGGATGTCGATTCCATCGCTCAAGTTAGCCTCAATGCGTCAAAAAATCGCCGTGTGACATAGTTTGTAGTTGCAAAA
>CBDVDJ010000599.1:0-2515 GCA_965372695.1 uncultured bacterium | reverse complement strand
TTATTCGCGCTACGAGGAAAACAGGGAATACCCGATTTACTGTCGCAAGAAGGGGTCACTCGACGCAAACGAAGAGATCACCATAGACGTTAACGATCTCGCCGAAGGACACGAGTTCTGTTCGGTCCGCGGCCGCGAGGTCAGCACGCAACAGGACCTCATCGCCTACGCGGTTGATACCGTCGGGCGCCGCTTCTACACGGTCAAGTTCAGAAATCTCGAATCGGGTGAAGACCTCCCGGACGAGAAACCGAAGGTCACCGGCTCAATGGCCTGGGCCAACGACAACAAGACACTGGTCTATGCCAGACCGGACCCGGTGACGCTGCGGTCGTACCTCATCTACAAACATACCCTGGGAACGGACGCGGCGGACGACGAACTGGTCTACGAGGAGAAGGACGAGGAGTTCGACTGTTACGTCTGGAAGACGAAGTCCAGGGACTACATATTTATCGGCTCGTTCCAGACCTTGAGCAGCGAGTACCGGTACCTGCGCGCCGATGACCCGGACGGCGAGTTCGAGGTATTCCTGCCGCGCGAAGAAGATCACGAGTACTCGGTCGACCACTACCAGGACAAGTTCTATGTCCGTACCAACTGGAAAGCGAAAAACTTCCGCCTGATGGAGACGTCCGTCAACAACACCGGCAAGTCGCAATGGGAGGAACTCATCCCGGCGAGAGACGACGTGCTGCTGACGAGTTTCGAATTGTTCGACCGGTACCTGGTGCTGTCCGAGCGCGAGAACGGCCTCATTCAGATCCGCTTCCGGCCGTGGGACGGCGGCGACGAACACTATCTCGACTTCGGCGAACCGGCATACTCGGCATGGATCAGCACCAATCCCGACTTCAACACGACGATATTTCGATTTGTGTACACGTCGATGACGACCCCGTCGACGACTTATGACTACGATATGGCCACGCGTGAAAAGACGCTGCTCAAGCAGGACGAAGTGCTGGGAGGATTTGATTCGGCGAATTACGTTACCGAGCGCCTGTACGCGCCGGCGCGCGACGGTGTCAGGGTGCCGATTTCACTCGTGTACCGGAAGGGTGCGCGCAGGTCCGGTGGCAATCCGCTGCTCCTCTACGCCTATGGTTCCTACGGTTCGAGCATGAACGCCTCCTTCAGGGCCGCGCGGCTGAGCCTCATCGACCGCGGATTCGTCTACGCGATTGCCCATGTTCGCGGGGGCGAGGAGATGGGCCGCTGGTGGTACGAGGACGGCAAACTGCTCAAGAAAAAGAACACGTTCACCGATTTCATCGACTGCGCGGAATACCTGGTGGCGGAGGGTTATACGGCGAAGGACATGCTCTACGCCGCCGGCGGAAGCGCCGGCGGGTTGCTGATGGGCGCCGTCCTCAATATGAGGCCCGACTTGTTTCACGGGGTGATCGCGCAGGTTCCGTTCGTCGACGTGATAACCACGATGCTCGATGATACGATTCCGCTGACGACGTCGGAGTACGATGAGTGGGGCAATCCGAACGACAAAGTTTACTATGACTACATGGTGTCGTACTCGCCGTACGACCAGGTGTCGGCGCAGGACTATCCCAATATCCTCGTAACGACGGGACTTCACGACTCACAGGTTCAATACTTCGAACCGGCGAAATGGGTGGCGAAACTCCGGGCCCTCAAGACGGATGACAACCTGTTATTACTCAAGACCAATATGGATGCCGGGCACGGCGGAGCGTCGGGGAGATTCAAACGCTACCACGAAACGGCCTTCCAGTACGCGTTCATTCTCGACCTGGCGGGCTGGACGGAGCTGATACAGTAAGCCACGGCGGTGTCAGTCGCCGACATAACCGAGCGATTTCATGGCCTTGAGGACACGCTCGCGTTCTTGCGCGGCCTCGAGAGAGTCGGTCGATGAATAGCCGCGCGTCCGCTCCGCGTAACTTTCCGCGATATTGAGGCAGGACCGCTCGAGCAAATCGCGCAGCAAACGCGATTCGTCACGAAAACGCGCCGAAACATTGATGGTTTCGCCGGCGTCGGCTGAAGGCCGGAAGAGGCTATAGGCATCGTCCCCTTCGTCCCACAAAAGTCGAAAATTGCCGCTCTGTATCGCCCGCTTCGTGTTGCCGTACAACATGCCCTCCGCAAATACGTCCAGCGCTTCCGGCCGGCCGGCCGCCAGCGGCACGAGATCGACCCCTCGCATCCCTGCCGGCGCCCGGCCCGACAATTTACAAATGGACAACATCATCGGGAACACATCGATCAGCCGCACGGGCGAATCGATGCGCTCTCCAGCGGGTAGTCCCGGCGCCGAAATGATCAGCGGAACGTGCACGATTTCCCGATGGAGGCTATGGCCGTGGTCGGAAGTGAATACAACAATCAAATTGTCCAGGCCAGTGTGGCTGTCGATGGCGTCGAGCAACCTGCCGACGAGGTGGTCGGTGTATCTAACTTCGCCGTCATAGTTGCTGGAATTGACGGCGAATTTTGTCGCAGGCCCGGCGCGTCGTCCATGCGCGTATTCCGG
>CBDVDJ010000598.1:0-2531 GCA_965372695.1 uncultured bacterium | reverse complement strand
GGAAATTTCGTTCGACGACCTCCTCAACGTCACGACGCGCCCCAGCAATCGCGATGTCCCCTACTCAGAGTCTTACATCCTTCTGAAAATGGTCCAGCCCGAGTATCCGGTCTACGAATTGACCAATGGAACCGAGGGAAGCGTCACGGTGGAATTGTTCGTGAATGAACGCGGACGCGTGGAAATGGCGGCGGTGTTGTCGTCGATCGGCCCGAAGAGTTTCGAGGAATCGTCTATCAAAGCCGTGAAGCAGTTTGTCTTCCAGCCTCCCAGAAGGGGAGACGAGCCGACATCGATGTGGATCAAATTTCTGATCAAGTTCCGGATATACCAGTGAGATCAAAAATCGGTCCCGGGACGCGGGGGAGGCGTATACTCCACCGCCTTTCCCGACCGGACGGTGAGTATCGTGAGCGCCGCAGCCTCGGCCATGCGATTTTCGGCCTTCTGGCTGAGCTCGCCGTCGAGATACGCGCGGACCTCTCCGCGATCGGACGCACCGGCTCCGAGTGATTCGAGCAGCAGACGCATACCGAAATAACCAGCGACTATCACGGAGTTGACCTCGCCTTTATCTTCTTTCCCGAGCGACATCTTCAGGCGGTCGTACACGTCAGGGTCTTTGCCGCGGTAAGTTTCCAGCGGGAACAACGCCCCTTCCAGTTCTCCCCTGAACAGCCTCAGCAAGTTATCGTTGTTCCAGTTGCTCAGTCCGAGCAGTTGTACCTGCAGGTCGTAGAACTTGACCTGCGGCAACAAATTGAGCAGCTCCTTGTAATCCCCGCTGATGAAAATCGCGTCGGGGGCAGCGTCGCGTACCGCCTCGAGCTGTTCGCGGAAGTCGGTTGCTCCGTTTTCGTAATGCGTGTGCGCAATCACCTCGGCACCGAGACGAACCACCTCGTCGGCGAACAGGTCGGCGGCATCGCGGTAGCGTCCGGCGTCGGGCGATACAACGGCGATCCTTTCGAACAGCAACCGTGAAACTGCCAGATCGGCAACGGCCGACACCTCGACCGCCCGGGGAACTTTTGTTTCGAAGATCCACGGTCCAATCTCGAGCAGGTCGTCCGTCGAGACGAGCGGCGAGAGCATCGGCACCCGCCACGCGTTGGCCTCTATGGCCGCCGTGATTGTGGGCATGGTGAATACCGCGCCGATGAGGGCAATAGCCCCGTCCTCGAGGACGAGCTTTCTGACCGACTTGACCGCCCCGACGGCGGATCCCTTCGTGTCCGCCGTTACCAGCGTGACCTTTCGGCTGCTCGTTTCGTTGAATTCATCGACGGCCTTTCTGCATCCGTCACCGAAATACCGGGCAAACAGCGACATCTGTCCCGGTCCCGTCACCGGCAGAATCGCGCCGATCGTGTTCGGGTCGACGATTCCGGGGGGGGGGCCGGCGCCGTCTTCCGCGCCGGCGGGCGGTTGCCTCTTCTCCGCGGCGAGTTTGAGCAGGCGCCTCGCCTCGGCCACATCGGTCTGCTCGGGGAACCGGTAGAGGAACTCGGCGAGCAGATCGTACGCGGCGTCGTAATTGGCGTTGGCGTATTCGAATCTGGCGAGCGACACGGCAATATCGCGGTTGACCGGCGAAGAGGGGTATTTCTTCGCGAGCGCTTCCATTTCCGTCGGGCTCAACCGTCGCGCGATCAGTTCCGCCAGCTCCGTCTCAGCGGCCGCGCGCATTTCCTCATCGATTGGAGAATCGAGAAGTCGAACGAGGATATCCGCGCTCCTGGCGTACATCTCCAGACGCGAGTACGAGCGGGCGGCCGACAGGTCCGATGGCGCCCGGTATGCACTCAACGGGTATTTTTCGGCGACCGCGTCGAAGTAGGAGGCCGCCTGGTCGTACTGTCCACCATCGAATGCGACCTCCCCGGCCAGATAGATCGCTTCGTCCGCCCGGGCGAACCCCGGGTAGTTGTTTATCAGCTCCTGCGCGGAAGCCGCCGCCGCGTCGAGGTTCCCCGCCGCCTTCTCGGTCTTCACCCGGGCGAACAGGTCGGCCGCGTGGGAACGGGATTCTTCATCGAGGGTAGCGGCGCTCTTGTTCGCCGTCGAACATGCGCCGAAGAGGAGAGCGACGAGAACCACCGTGATGACCGGAACAAGAAGGCGGATCGTTGATTTCATCTTGAGAACCAGGGGTTAAAAATCGCCCGGATCCAGGTCACGTAAGTACTTTCTCAGTGCTTCATCCGGGCTGTCGCTGGGCAGCTGCTCTCTCTGCATGAGACGATTGTGGTTTTTGAAGACGTCACGCGCAACGTATATGTCGGCGCTCGCCTTGAGGGCGAGGGCGATCGAGTCGCTGGGGCGCGCGTCGATGGCGTATATCTCGTTGTCCCGCTGGAGATAGAGTTTGGCAAAAAAAGTGTTGTCCTTCAACTCGGTGATGGCAACCTTGACCACCGATGCCCCCAGACTCTCGACCGACGTCTTCAGCAGATCATGGGTCAAAGGTCTTTCAAAAACTTCTCCCCGCAACTGGAGTTCGATGGCAAGCGCTTCCGACTGACCGATCC
>CBDVDJ010000597.1:0-2540 GCA_965372695.1 uncultured bacterium | reverse complement strand
ACAAGCTTCTTGCCCAGTTCCTCGAACAGTTCGTCGGGGTGTTCCCGGCACGCCCACTCCAGTTCGTACGCTTCTTCGATGAGATCGGACAAAATATCTTCGAGTTTCTGCTCGCGGTCCCACGGACACCCGTTTTCGCCCCGGAGGTGGACGATGAGCGCCAGCAGACGATCGATTGCGTTATCTCGAGTCTCTGTCATGGCGCGATGATAGTCGGGCACCACCGCCATCGCAAGCCAAACTTCGTTCTTGAAAAAAAGGGCCGATGCGGCTAACATAACCGTTTGCCAAAGTTTTACGGCGTACATCAGGGGAAGGGTCCGCACAATGCTCGACCGTATCATTATCCGCGGCGCCAGACAGCACAACCTCAAGAACATCGATCTTGAAATCCCGCGCGGGCGGTTGACCGTGATTACCGGCGTGTCCGGGTCCGGCAAATCGACCCTCGCGTTCGACACCCTGTACGCGGAGGGCCAGCGCCGTTACATAGAGTCGCTCTCAACCTACGCCAAGCAGTTTCTCGAGCGGATCGGCCGACCCGATGTCGACGAGGTGCTCGGCATCAGCCCGTCGATCGCCATTCAACAGAAAAACACGACCCGGAGTTCGAGGTCGACCGTCGGTACATCCACAGAGATATACGATTACCTGCGGTTGCTTTTCGCGCGCGTCGGCAGGACGTTCTGCCCGGAGTGCGACCACGAGGTCGTGCGGCACGAACCCGACGAAGCGGCCGCCGACATGCTGCGCAGGCATGAGGGACGGTCTTTCCTGGTCGTCGCCTCCCGCGCCGTCGAGAAGGGTGTTCCCATCAAACGCCAATTCGACAGCCTCGTGAGCGACGGCTATTCGCGCATCCTCGTCGGCGGCGATATCGTCAAGCTCGATCCCCCGCCGAGTCGGCGATTCGGGCGTATGAAGAACATCGATGTCGTAATCGACCGTGTCGAGGCCGTGCCCGAACGCCTCAGCCGGATACACGAAGCCGTCGAGACAGCGTACAAGATCGGAGAGGGATTTGTCCGGTTCGTTCCGGTTGACGATGACGGCGGCGGCGCCGTGAGATACACAAAGCACCCCGTATGTGTGACGTGCGACCGGGAGTTCGAGGAACCGCGGCCAATACTGTTTTCCTTCAACACACCCTACGGGGCCTGCCCCCACTGCCGCGGATTCGGCAATCGGATGGAATTCGACGAAAGTCTCATAGTCTCTGATCCCCGGCGTTCGATCCGCCAGTACGCGGTGGAACCGTGGTCGTCGGAGAAATTCGGATTTTTCTACGATCAGCTGATCCGATTCTGCCGGCGCCATAAAATCCCTCTCGACAAGCCCTGGTCTGAACTTCCCGTACCGGCGCAGCGCCTCGTTATGGACGGAAAGGGAGAATACTCAGGCGTCATCCCGTTTCTCGAAGATCTCAGGGAGAAGACGTACAAGAAGTACGCACGGTTTTTCACGCGTAAGTACATGGTCTTCCGAAAATGCCGGCAGTGTGGCGGTGGCCGGCTGCGAAAAGAGGCGTACTACATCAAGCTGGGCGGCGCCGACATCAAAGAGGTAGCCTCCATGACACCGGACCGTGCGCTGGCGTTCGTCGAATCCCTCGAACTCGACGAACTCCAGCGCAAAATCGCGCGGGATGTCCTCGTCGAAATCAAGTCGCGGCTCCAGTTCATGCTGGACGTGGGGCTGTACTATGTCTCACTCGACCGTCTCACCAAAACGCTGTCCGGGGGAGAGGCGCAGAGGATCAGCCTGGCCAATTCACTCGGTGCAAACCTCCTCGACGTGCTTTA
This sequence comes from uncultured bacterium, assembly GCA_965372695.1. Classification (GTDB taxonomy): domain Bacteria; phylum Krumholzibacteriota; class Krumholzibacteriia; order WVZY01; family JAKEHA01; genus CBDUWU01. The sequence goes on along the minus strand of CBDVDJ010000597.1, from coordinate 738 downwards.
CGTGCTCGATGAACCGAGCATCGGCCTCCATCCCCGCGATACGGGCAATCTGGTCAAAGTCCTGATGGAACTGAAATCGCGGGGCAACACGGTGGTCGTTGTCGAGCACGACATGGATATCATAAAGGAAGCCGACCACGTCATCGACATGGGCCCCGGGGCGGGGGACCGCGGCGGGGAAATTGTGTACGAGGGACCGGTCGACGCGGCGGATCTCGCCGGTGAATCGAAAACAATGCACTACATTCATCACGGAATTCCGATAGCGGCTGCCGGACGCCCGAAGAAGAACAGCGGTGAGCGTAAAATGATCGGGCTCCGCGGAGTATGCGAACACAACCTCAAGAATGTCGACGTAGACTTCCCTCTGGGTGCGTTTACCTGCATCACGGGCGTGTCCGGGTCAGGCAAAAGTACGCTGGTTTGCGATGTCCTCTACAACGCGCTTCGTGACGACGGTGGCCACCGGCTTCACAACTACCGCTCGGTGCTGGGAAGTGAACACGTGAACGACGTCATGATGGTGGATCAGTCGCCGATCGGCAAGACACCGCGATCTAACCCGACCACGTACATCAAGGCGTTCGCGATGATCCGGGACATCTTTGCTTCCCGTCGCGAGGCGGTCAAGAGGGGCTACCTGTCAGGACGATTCAGTTTCAACGTTGCCGGCGGACGGTGTCCGCGATGCCAGGGGATGGGTTACGAACGAGTCGAGATGCACTTCATGGCGGATTT
>CBDVDJ010000596.1:0-2546 GCA_965372695.1 uncultured bacterium | reverse complement strand
GGTCTCCGGCTTTGTATCGGATTTCTCTTCGGGGTCGTCGTCGCCCATCAGAGCGCCGTGAATCAGGCGCGCGTTGTTCTCAGCCACCGTGAGCATCACGTTCAGGCGGCCGGCGAAGTGGTTGTACAGCACGAGCGCCGGCACGGCGACGACGAGCCCGGCCGCCGTCGTAATCAGGGCCTCCGCCACGCCGGACGCCACCACCGTCGGCGCCGCCGACCCGGTCGCAGCCATATCGTGGAAGGCACGCATGATTCCCCATACGGTGCCGAGGAGACCGATGAGAGGAGCGATCGCTGCCATCGTACCCACCAGCCCGAGATTTTTCTCGAGCAGGAGTTTCTCCTGGCTCAGAGCGACCTGCATCTTTTCTTCGTACGACTCACCCTTGCGCCGCCCTATCCTGAAGACGGACGCGGCGACTTTGCCCATCGGGTGCGGTGACGATTTGCACGTCCAGATCGCTTCATCCAGGTTACCGGAGCGGATCTTCGCCACCGTCTGCTGCAACGTTTCGTCGGGATTCCCCGAGCGTTTCCAGAAGTACCACGCACGCTCGATCACGAGCGCCAGTGTCAAAACACTACAGCCGATGAGAACCAGGAATATCGGGCTGCCGCCGGTCGCTTCGATCCAGTTGAACTCAGTAAACATTGCCTCTCTCCTTGTTGATGCGTGCCTTGCGAGTTGTCTTATTCGACAATCGATTCGAGTTGCGTGACACGCTCCTGAGCGGCGGCCACGAGTTCACTATCCTCTGCGTTCTTGACCATGTCTCGATAAGCAACAATCGCCTTTTTGTACTCACCCTTCTGCTCATACAGGGCGGCACAACGGATCACGGCGGAAAGCCGGAACACGTCTGATTTGAGCTTGGACTTCGAGGCCTTTTCGTAGTTGGCAATGGCGTCGTCGATGTCGCCCAGTTCCTCGCTGCAGATCCCGATCCGGTAGTACAGTTCGATCCTGAGTTCGCGCGCCGGTTTGGCCTTGAGCGCCGTTTTGAACTCTTTCCGGGCAGCTTTGAAATCTCCGGCCTGCTCGTGTATTTCGCCGAGCATATATGCCGCTTCCGACACCTGTCCGTCGGCCGGGTACTTTTCCCGGTACGAGTTGAACGCAACCACCGCTTCGTCGAAATTTCCCGTCATCTTCTGGCAGAGCGCCAGGTTGAAAAGCGACGCCTTGAGTATTTCCTCCGTAGCTTCCGACTCGATGACGGTCGAAAATTCGACGGCCGCCTGCATGTAGTCCCCCTCGGCGAACCTGATCGCGCCCAGCTTGAACCGGACGGTGGTCTCGAATTCGCTCTCCGGGAAGAACATCAGGAACTGTTCGTATCCGTTCTTTGCCTCGCGGGTGTTTCCCGTCTCATGGAACGACTCCGCCATGAGGAAGTGGGCGCGATCGGCGGCGGAATACGACGGGAACTGGCTGACGACCCGGCGGAACTCTTCCGCCGCCGCTTCGAATTCGCGTGCGTCGTAGTGGCGCATGGCAACTTCGAACTGCGCGTCGGCCGCGAATGCGCTGTTGGGATACTGTTCGACCAGTTCGGTCAGCACCTGGCCGCCTTCGTCGCTCTGCCCCAGCCTGTAGAGCGCGACTTCCATTCCCTTCTCCGCTTCGCGCGCGATGCCCGTCCCCGGAAACCGGGCGATGACCTGGGAGTACAGCTGGAGGGCCGCCGCATCGTTGCCGGCGTTGAATTCGCACTGGGCGAGGCGGAGCATGCCGAGGGCCGTCCCGCGGCTGTTACCGAAGTTGTCGAGAAGCCCCTGGTAACACCGTTTGGCTTTCTCGAAGTAGTCGGCCTGGAAATACAGATCGCCCGCTCTCACCCACGCCCGCTCGGAAACCTCCGACGACGGGTCGAGTTCGACGGCCGTTTCCCACCGGTCGACCGCGTCGCCGCTCTGGTCGAGACGCGAGAAACACATTCCCGACTGGTAGAGCGCCAGCTGCCGGTCCGGGTGCTCCGGATAGCGATAATAAAAGTCGTCGTAAGCGGCGGCAGCCTCCGCGTATTTCTTGTTATTGAACAGTATGTGCGCCTTGTTGATGTACGCAGAACTCAGTTCGTCGGCCGCCGCCGTCGCGCCGTAACGCGTCAGCATCCGCTCTTCGATCTTGATCGCCAGATCGTCGTTGCCCTGCTGGGCGTGGGTCCACGCCAGCAGGCGGTTGGCGGGAAGGCCCACGTCGTGTTCGCCGAAATCGTCGATAAGGGTCTGCAGCGACGCCTGCGCTTCGTCGTAGCGTCCCTGCGCCGCCATCGCGTCGGCGTCGATCAGCAACGTGTACGCCCTCCACTCCGACCGGCTCGGCGGCATTTTCTGGAGCATCAGGTGCGGCACGCCGGAAAGCTGTCCCATATCACCGGCACGGTGGTAGGAGAGCTCGAGCAGACAAAGCGACGCCTCCACGAGTTCCTGTCGCTCCGGCGACTCGAATACGAGTACTCCCGCTTCTTCCCGGTCGGCATATCGGTCGAGCACCAGCTGGAAATACGGCGCCGCATCGAGCGGCCGTCCCTGTTCGAGCAG
>CBDVDJ010000595.1:0-2549 GCA_965372695.1 uncultured bacterium | reverse complement strand
CTCCAAAGTGGTGATGCTTTCAGCGCTCAATCACTACCTGATCGAGCTCTATGCCGAGAACCAGAATCCTCTGCTAATCATTGACGAAGCGCAGAACCTCACTCCGGAAGTGCTGGAGGAACTGCGCATGCTGTCCAATCTCGAAACAGACGAACAAAAACTCATCCAGATCGTTCTCGTCGGACAGCCGGAGCTGTCTCATATGCTCATGCGTGACGATATGAGACAGCTGCGCCAGCGCATTCCCGGTGTGTTCAACATGCAGTACCTGTCGCGCCAGGAAGTCGACTCGTACAGTCGCTATCGTCTCGGCGTTGCCGGTTTGAGGAACGGGTTGATGTTTTCCGACGCTGCCGTGGATGCGATTCACCGGTTCAGCTCGGGGATTCCGCGCCTGATCAACATGCTCTGCGACCGTGTCCTGTTAAAAGGGTACCTTCACAAAACGCATTTCGTGGAAGAGGACCTGGTAGAAGCGAGTATTCTCGAGCTGTCGTATCAAGGGGGCGGCTCGACCGGTGAGAGGAGGCAGTCGCTGTGAGCAAGATGTTCGACTCGCTGCGGCGCGCCGAAAACGCCCGGAAGCATAAAACCGCCGGTTCCAGGGCTGAACCGGACAAGCCGACCATCGGTCCAGCCCCCGCGCTGGAAGGGGCACCCCGCCGCGTCGACCCTCTTCAGATCCAGGGCTTTCCCGAGGACTTTCTTCGCGAACTCGGAATGCTCAAGAACTCGCTTGAGAGTGCGGCCGGCACTGCCGGAAAACGCAGCCTGATGTTCGCCGGATCGGTGCCGGGCGAGGGGACAACGACCCTCGTGTCCAGCTTCGCGCGACTGCTGTCGTTCCAGACGAGCGAAAGAATTCTCCTCATCGAAATGAATTCCCGCAAGCCCGCCCTTCACTGGAGGTTCGGCCTCCAGTCTCAATTCGGAATCACCCATGTTCTGGACGGGAGCAAGACCCTCGAGTCCGTAGTGCAGCCGGCGCCGAACGGGTCGTTCGATGTCGTGCACGTCGGCGAGAGCGACCCCGTGAAGATCCAGGTCAATCTCGACCGCACCTTTCCCGTGCTGCTTCAGACGGCACTGCAGCGTTACGACACGGTGCTCGTCGATGCGCCTCCCGTCGTCGGGTCGCCCGAGGCGCCACCGATGGCGGCGATCGTCGACGGCGTGGTGCTCGTCATCCAGAGCGGCAAGACCAAGAGAGAAGTGGTGCAGCGGTCTCTGGACATGATCGCACAGTTCGACGGTAACGTCCTCGGTGTGGTCTTGAACCGGAAGAAGTACTACATTCCCGATTTTATCTACCGGCGGCTGTAGCGCGGGCTATCCGCGGTATCCGACTATCGATGAACAACCCCTGCCACGATATCATCGCGCGCCACACGGACGACCTGGTCGGGCGTGTGCTCTCAGCCGTCGGCGAACAGAACGTGCGGTCGGTTTTCGTCGCCGGCAGCGTCGCTCGCGATGAAATGTCGTACTGTGTCGTGGAAGACGTGGTGGAGGTGTATTCGGACGTCGACCTCTATGTCGTCATTGGTGACGAAGTCGACCTGGAGGCGTTGCGGCACAGAGCGCGCGAGGCGGCCGCCGGGGTACCGCTGGCGGCCCCGGGATATCGCATCTGCAGCGGGCCCGACGTCGGGGTATACACCTTTGCCGATCTGGCGGCGCAACCCGCCCGACCCGGCACGGCCGGACTCGGCCGGTACCACCGTGCCGTTTTCGGCGACGGCGAGCTGGCCGGGCAGGCGTCACAGCGTATCGGAGAGAATATCGTCCCGGAAGAGGCGTTGTACCTCCTCGAGAATCGCCTGGTCGAACTCTCCGGAATGCGGTCGGTGGAGGGCGAAGTTCCGGCGACGGAGTGCGGTGATCGATTCCGGGCCTTTGTTTTGTGCAAGACGGGTCTCGACGTCGCCAGCGCCGGTCTGATCGATCGAGGGCGTTTCCATCCGTTACGCCACCAGCGCCTCGAGCGTTTCGAGGCGCTGGTCGACAATCCGGGTGGTGCCCCGGTCTGGAACGCCGGTGAAATCGCCGTAGTGCGGGATTGCCGCGATCGGCTCGCCGGGCTGCCGTCTCCCGACTGGCACGCCGGATTGGACGCGGGGGAGGCCGACGCCGTCGTCGCGGCGGTGTTGTCGCAGTGGAAGAAGATCGCCGCGAAAACGCTCGGTGGACACGAGGACGACTGGTGCGACCTCGTATTGCGGCGCTGTCATACGGGCGACTATATCGGAAATTTCCGCCAGTTCCGCGCCATGAGCGCCCGTTGCGGTTTCAAACGTCGCGGGGGCGCAGCGGCCGGTGTTCACCTGTCCAGGTATTCGGCGGCGGACGCGTTGCGGATGTCGGCTTTGACGGATTACCTCTCCCGTAACGTGTCGGTGAGGCCGGACATTGGACGTCTCATCGCGACACTCGGACCGTTCCTGGACCGCTTGACCCGCGGGTGCGGGTTCACCGAGGGCTCGCTCGCCAAACGATCATTCCAGATGTACCGGGCAATCCAGTGACGCCCGTTTAGAAAGTCGAAAGTC
>CBDVDJ010000594.1:0-2558 GCA_965372695.1 uncultured bacterium | reverse complement strand
ATCACCAACTGCGAAACGGGGTATTTCCGGCCGGCGGTGGTCAACGACGACTCGCTGATCGTATTCGACTACACTGGCCACGGCCTGCTGCCGGTGATGGTCCCCATCAAACGGGTATTCGACATCGCGGCCGTCAGCTACCTCGGCAACGCCGTCGCAAAGAGGCACCCCGTCGTCGAGGACTGGAAACTCGGCTCTCCCAGGGCCGTCAACCTCGACTCGATCGTGACGTACCACGGTGACTACCGCAAGTGGAAGAGCACAAAGATCGTCTCGTTGTATCCCGTGCTGGACAAGTACAAGGACTGGGAGGCGATCGGCGTGCGTATGGACCTGATGGACCCCCTCGGGCTCCACAGCATCGAGTTCAAGGCGGCGGTGACGGCGTGGGGCGATATCCCGTCCGAAGAGCGGTGGCACCTCTTGTTCAAGGGCCGCTCGTGGCCGTTCACACTGACGGCCGCCTGGAACCGGTCCGATTTCTACGACTTTTTCGGACCGACGCTCAGATCCCGTAAGGGATACCTGGCCATCCTCGATTACGAGGGGGCGTTCATCGTCGACAAGCCGCGCTACCTCGACTATCACCTCTCCATCGGGCACTTCGGCGACCTCGACGAGCTCCCGTTCGCGCAGGGTGTGGAGGCCACGTACGACCAGTTCACCACCGGGTCGGCCAAGCTCGAGTACCGCAAGCTCAAACGGACCATGGGGGCCGTCGACTACGAAAAGGGCCACAAGCTCGGAGTCCTCTATACGGGCAACTACGTCGAGACCGAGTTTTATTCGCAGCTGGCCGGGTACGGCGACCTCGGCTTCCGCACCGGGATCGACCACTCGTCGATCTGGCTGCGCGCCTTCGGGGGGTACTCGTGGGGCGACCCCGAAGACTCCTTCGCCAATTTCTACTTCGGCGGATTTGGCAACAACTACGTCGACCACCTCTCGGTCCAGCGCTACCGGGAGTACTACGCGTTTCCCGGCAGCGAGATCGCGTCGATTGCGGGCAACAACTTCGGTAAGCTGGTGCTGGAGTGGACGTTGCCGCCGGTGCGTTTCCGGCGGATCGGTTTTCCGTGGGTTTACTGCACGTGGATGCGGACCGCGGTCTTTACGTCCGGTCTCGTCACCAACTTCCAGGGCGACCTGGACCCGCACGAGTACTGGAACGTCGGTGGGCAGCTCGATTTCCGCCTCGTGTGGATGTCGGGGCTGTCGATGACGCTCTCGTTCGGTTACGCCGCCTCCTGGGACTACTGGGAATGGCAGGACAACGACCGTGCCCCCGAATCGGAATTTATGATATCCTTAAAGATACTTTGATTCGTCATTTTTCCATTTTCGATCCCCGGTGAACGTGTCGGCAGAAGTCTTCGATTATATCCTGCGCCTGACGGTCAGCCTGTTTCCCGTGCTGCTCTTTCTGCTCGCGCTGTCGTTGCTGGACAGTTACAAGCTGGTTACGGGGCGGGCGCTGGCAATCGCCATTGGCGCCGGTTTCGCGGCGGCGATAGCGAGCTTTGTCGTCAGTGTATTCCTGCTCGACGCCGTGGCGATACCTTCCGCCGACTTCGACCGCTACGCGGCGCCCGCCGTCGAGGAATTCTTCAAGGCGCTTTTCGTCGTGTACCTCATCCGGGCCCGGCGTGTGGGATTCATGGTGGACGCCGCCATCACGGGATTTGCCGTGGGGGCGGGATTCGCCATCCTCGAGAATGTGTGGTACGTCGAGCGCCTCGGCGAATCGAGAATTGTGATCTGGATCGTGAGGGGATTCGGGACGGCGATCATGCACGGCGGCGCCACCGCCATCTTCGCCCTGATCTCCAAGGACCTCTTCGACCGCCACGAAAACCGGGGCGCGGCGGTATTTCTCCCCGGTTTCCTCGTCGCCGTCCTCCTCCACTCGTTTTATAACCACTTCCTCCTCTCGCCGGTGGTGTCGACGATCCTCATCCATATCACGATGCCCCTCGTGATCATAACCGTGTTCTACCGGAGCGAGCGCTCTACCCGCCGCTGGCTGGGCGCGTCTTTCGATACCGACCAGGAACTCCTCGACATCATCAACTCGGGACGCGTCTCCGACACCCACCTCGGTGTGTTCTTCCGCTCGATCCGCGAGTCGTTCCCGCCCGAAGTCGTCGTCGACATGCTGTGCTATCTGCGCGTCCACGTCGAGCTGGCGATCAACGCCAAGGGGCTGCTCCTGATGCGCGAGGCCGGGTTCGACCCCGAAGTGGCCCCCGACGTCCGCGACAAACTCACCGAGCTGAAACACCTGGAAAAGAGTATCGGGCCCACGGGCCAGCTGGCCATCAAGCCGCTCGTAAATACGAGCCACCGGGATCTGTGGCAGATTTACATGCTCGGCAAGAGTTGATCGCGGCTTGCAGCCGGTCTGATTTCGTGCCAGAGTAGGTCCGGATACGCCATCAGAAGCGGGGTTGTACAGCACCGGAGGGAGCGAGTATGCCGGGCCGTGATTCGCACAGGGACAGAATCGGCCGGTTGTTCACGTCGGACGTGTTTGTATTCGAGGACCCGGACCGCATCCG
>CBDVDJ010000593.1:0-2563 GCA_965372695.1 uncultured bacterium | reverse complement strand
CGCCGCCCTTATCTGGCTCGATCCGCGTCCCTACACGGCCGATGCGCCGGATTCGCCGGAATCCACCGTCTCGGTGTAGACGACGCCTCTCTCCTCGAGCTGGTCGAGGAGGAACTCCACACATTCGGGGTGCTCGCCGACGTATTCAGGCGGGCTGATCCCGGTCCGTTTGTAGAGTCCGGCGGCGAGCATGCGAACGGCGGCTGTGGCGGTGTAGCCGGTGGTCCGCGCCATGGAGTGGGTGCGGGTTTCGGGGTCGTAGCGGTCGAGGAGGTCCCACGTGTAGCGCCGGGGCTTGCCGTCTTTGCGGCCCTCGACGATGACCTTGAGTACGGTGTAGTCGGCGTCGCCTTCTTCGAGCTTCCACTTGGGAAACAACAGGCGCGAGGTGAAGTCGAGCGGGCGGATCTTCACTCCGTTTACTTCGACGGGTTCCTTGCTGAAGAAGCCGGTATCGCGGAGCATCCTCATTCGTTCGACGTGGCCGGGGTAGCGCATCGTCTTTTCCTTCATGTTGGGCGCGTCGATGGTCGTGGCGAGCGTGCGCAGTCCGTCGCTGTTGAAAGCCTCGAGGGTGCCGAGGGGGGGGAAGTAGAGCATCTCGGTCTCGGAGAGCGCGGGCCGGATGACGATCTCGCCGTTTTCGACGAGGCGCGCGGGGCGAGTGTACTCCTCGATCACGTCGGCGGGCGAGAACACGGCCTTGTATTCGTACGGCCACTCGCGGCACTCGGGGAGCCCGCCCACGTATATCAAAACGTTGTGCGTCTCATCGAGGAGACGGTGCGCGTGGCCGACGAACACGTTGGTCATACCCGGGGCGACGCCGCAGTCGACAACGGCGGTCACGCCCTGACTCTTGGCGAGCTTGTCGAGGAGAAAGGGATCCTCGGGGAAAAACGCGATGTCGACGACATTTTTCCCGGCTTTTATGACCGCCTCGAGGGTCTTGAAGCCCATGAATCCGGGAACAGCGCTGAGCACGAAGTCGAACTCGCCGGCAAGCCGTTCGACGCCGGCGGCGTCGGAGAGGTCCACCTCGCGCGTCGCGATGGAACGCGCTTCGAGTCCACGGAGCCTGCCCGGATCGATGTCCGCGACGGTGACGTTGATATCATTGTCTTTTGCAAGATCGATGGCCATGGGTGCGCCGACGAGGCCGGCGCCGAAAACGACGATATTCATAACTCTCCTCCCGGGAAGCAGATTGGATGTGTGAATGACTATTCTGTGTGCAGGTCAGAAAGAAATGGGGACCTAGAGGCCGCTGGACCGGTTGAGGTGCCGGATAATGGAGCGGCGGCAATCGAGGTGATCGCCGGCGGAAGTTGTGAAAGCGAAGGCGGCCATACGGCAATTGTACACGATTTTGCGCCGCGCATGAAGCAACAAACGAAAGGACCGGCCCCGCGGGGCCGGGGGCCGGCCTTCCTGATACGATGGTGCGAACGCGCTGACTAGATCCAGAAGCTGACGCCCACCATCAGCTCGGTGCCGCCGAGGCCGTAAGCAAATGAGTCGACATCTGAATCTCCCGGCGTCGTTATTTTAGCGTCTGATTTGATGAACCGGTAGCGCAGATTGACGAACCCCAACACCCGTTCGCTGATCGGAAGTCCTGCCCCCGCACCGATTGTCAGTCCAGCCTCCGTGCCGGCGTCGAGTTCAGTTTCCTCCACCGTTGATGTCGCCGCGTCGTAGCTCTTAAAATCGGTTTTGCTCGACGCCACGCCGAGTCCCGCCGCCAGGTATAGGAAGCCGCTCTCGCCCAGGTTCTTGTCGACGCCGACGAGAATGTCGAAATACCAGGTCCACCCGTCGGCGGTAAAATAATCACCGCCGGAATCGAACCTGAACTCGAGCTCGCCGGGCAGGAAGCCGTAGGAAAAATCCGCCGCTATCATTACCCACGAACTCGTAAAATACGCAGCCGTAATGCCGAGCGTGAGCGCCTCGTTGATGTCCGGGAATCCCGGATACGCCGAGCCTGTGGGGTAGGCGATGCCGAGTCCGGCGCCGAGCGCAAACTTCTGGTCCTCGGCCGAGGCGGGTGCCACGGCGATCGTTAATATCGCGACGAGCATCAAGGCGATCGATAATCTTTTCCACATGGTGTTTCCTTTCTCTACCGCGTCAGAACGGAAGATCGGTTTCCGTGGTCTCTTCCTGCCACTTCTTCAGCGTAAAGGCGTCGGGTCTCGCCCTCAGCACTTCGGCGAGCCAGTCGTCGGGGTAACCCCTCTCCTTCGGCCGGCCGGGCTCTTCCTGGACGTAACCGTCGTTGTACTTCGTGATGAGGTACTCGCCCAGCTCGCGCCACGTATCGACGATGCTCTCGGCGTGTCCCACCGAGTAGTCGGTCAGGTATGTGGTCAACAGGCCGGGGTCGGATTTATATAGTTCGAGCGCGGTTTTCTCGACGACGGGCTGGAGGGCGAAGAAGTCGTCCTCGATCTTCTGCTGCACCGCCTGTATGTCGTGGATCATGTACGAGTACTTGAGGTTGGCGAAATTGGCGACGAAGTTGAACACCCACCACGCCGAGTCCCAGGACAAGGACCTC
>CBDVDJ010000592.1:0-2585 GCA_965372695.1 uncultured bacterium | reverse complement strand
TGCATGGTAGAGCTCCTCATCCCCGACTTCAACGGCAACAAGGACCTGCTCGAAGTCGTTCTGGAGTCCCGCCCGAACGTGCTCGGCCACAACGTTGAGACGGTGGCGCACTTCTACAAACGGGTCCGGCCGGTGGCGGATTACACTAATTCCCTGAAGATACTCGAACACTCCCGGCTGTGGCGCGAGAGCAACGGTGTCGACATGGCGGTGAAGAGCGGGATCATGGTCGGCCTCGGGGAGACGATGGAGCAGGTACTCGATACGATGCGCGACATCGCCGCGACCGGCTGCGAGCTGATGACGGTGGGCCAGTACCTTCCGCCCAGAAAGAACGCGCTACCGCTCGACCGGTACTACACGCCCGACGAGTTTTCTTACATCCGCGACAAGGGCCTCGAGATGGGATTCAAGCACGTCGAGTCCGGCCCCCTCGTCCGCAGCTCCTACCACGCCAGATCGCAGGCCGAAACGGCCATCGGCTCCCCGGGGGCTATTGCTCCCTCAGGGGCTATTGCTCCCGCCGCGCCAGCGGCGCAAGAAACGGATTGAGCCTCTTTTCCTCGCCGATAGTTGTCTCCGGACCGTGCCCCGGGTAAACGATCGTCTCATCCGGGAGCGGCAGAAATACGTCGGTCAGCGATTCGATGATTACCCCGTAGCTGCCACCGGGCAGGTCGGTGCGGCCGATGCTGCCTTTGAACAACACGTCTCCCACGAAAATCCTGGGGGGGTCTTCCGCCTCGAAGTAATAGCAGACGCTTCCGGGGCTGTGTCCGGGCGCGCGGAACACGCGGGCGGTCATATTGCCGACGGGAATCTCTTCCCCGTCTTCGAGGATCCTGTCGATCGTGACTTTTTTGGGCGCCGTCAATCCGAACATCGATGCCTGCTGCTGGAGCATGTCGTATACGGGGAGCTCTTCACGATGCATGCACACGGGAACGCCGAGAGCCGGCACGACTTCGTCCAGGGCGCCGACGTGATCCAGATGGGCGTGGGTCTGGAGGATTGCCTTGATGTTGACGTGAAGCCGGTCGATCGCCCTCAGAATCGTTTCGCCCTCGTCACCGGCGTCGATCACGACGCCCTCCCGGGTCTCGCTGCAGCTCACGATGAAACAGTTGCTCTGGAACATCCCCACGGGGAGTATTTCGATCTGGATCATCCTGTTCCTTTCACTTTGATCTCCGCGGAGGATAACAACGAAATATCGTGAAATCAAGTTCATGCTCGCCCCCCGATATTAATACCGTGCTGGTTTTTGCAAGTGTCGCCAGATGTGGTATGCTGTCCGCATCCCATGGCAGGAGTCCTCGAGAACAAGTTCAACTGGTCGGTGTCGCGCGACGGCGTCTTCCAGGAGTGCCCAAGGCGGTACTACTTCCAGTACTACGGCAGCTGGGGGGGGTGGGAGTATGACGCCCCCGAGAGAGTTCGTAACCTATATGTATTAAAGCAGTTAAAGGGGCGCGCCATGTGGGTGGGGCAGGTGGTCCACGACTGTATCAAACGGTCGATGGAGAACATCTCCCGCGGAATCGCCGTACTGCCGCCCGACGAGATCCTGTCAATCACACGCGACCGGATGCGGCGGGATTTTCGCAGCTCGAGGGCCGGCGCGTACTGGCAGAATCCCAAGCACAACTGCGGGCTGTATGAACACGAGTACGGGATCGACGTTCCGGACGAAAAATGGCGTGAAGCGGCCGACCAGGTCGACCTGTGTCTCCGCAATTTCTACGAATCAGATGTTTACGAGGAACTGCGGAAGGTTCCTCCCGACGATTTCCTGGAAATCGAGGAGTTCTCGAAATTCGACATCGACGGCGACCAGGTGACGATCAAACTCGACTGCGCCGTTCGTAAAACCGACAGGATTGTCGTCTGGGACTGGAAAACAGGCAGGTCGGAACAGCTGGGGCTGTCGTTTCAGATGGCCTGCTACGCGTACTACGCGTCAAACCGGTACCGTATACCGGTCAAACACGTCGTCACCCGGCGTTTCGAATTGTTCCACGATGAGGTTCACGAGGAGTCCATAAGCGAGGGGGCACTCGACGAACTGCTCGGCTACATCCGGGGCAGTATCAAGGATATGAAGTCCCTGCTCATCGATCCCCAAAAAAACGCCGCCCGCGAGGAAGACTTCAGCAAAGTCAACCGGCGGGAGGCGTGTTACCGATGCAATTTTATGAAGGTATGCGAGCCCGATCTGTGACGTCGCGACCGGACATCACTCCTGTATCTCCACACCCTTCCAGAAAGCGACGAACCCCCTGATATTCGATGCCGCCTCCTTGGTATCGGGATAATACCACGCTGCGTCGCTGTTGACGTTTCCATCGACGTCGATGTGGTAGTAGTTCGCCGTACCCTTCCACGGGCAAACACTCGTCGTGGCACTGGGCTTGAGATACTTCTCGTTCACGGAGTCCGGTGGAAAATAATGGTTGTTTTCGACAACAACGGTATCGTCGCTCTCGGCGATAACCACGTTATTCCAGACCGCTTTCGGCATTTTGTCCCTTTCGATGAATTTGTCACCCGGCCCAGAGAGACTGTGGCTAGCTCCCCAATCGGTC
>CBDVDJ010000591.1:0-2610 GCA_965372695.1 uncultured bacterium | reverse complement strand
CGTGTGCAACACAACGACGCGCGTGGCCCGTGCAAAGGCGGCATCCGGTTCCACCCCCAGGAAACACTCGATACGGTTCGTGCTCTGGCCATGTGGATGACGTGGAAGTGCGCCGTGGTCGATATTCCACTCGGAGGAGGAAAGGGCGGCGTGATATGTGATCCCCACAATCTCACCGACCATGAACAGGAACGGGTCTGCCGCGGCTGGGTGCGGCAGTTATCCAAAAATGTCGGGGCGTTCTCGGACGTTCCGGCTCCCGACGTAATGACCTCCGCCCAGCACATGCTGTGGATGCTCGACGAATTCGAGACGATTCATGGTGTGCGTCAGCCCGGCTTCATCACGGGCAAGCCCGTTGGCATGGGGGGGTCGCTCGGACGAACGGAAGCGACCGGGTTTGGCGTGATCTTCGCGCTCCGCGAAGCCCTCAAGGAAACGGACGTCCGTCCCTCGGACACCGTCGCCAGCGTTCAGGGGTTCGGAAACGTGGCGCAGTACGCCATCCGGCTGTATCAGCAACTCGGGGGCACCGTGAACACTGTCTCGTGCTGGGACCAGCAGGATCAGACATCCTACAGTTTCTTCAAGAAGGACGGGATCGATCTCGACAAGCTGCTCGAAATCACGGACCGGTTCGGTGGTATAGATCAGGCGAAAGCACGGGATCTTGGTTACGAAGTCCTGGACGGGGAGGCGTGGATGGAGCAGGAGGTCGACGTACTGCTCCCCTGTGCGCTGGAGAACCAGATCACGGGGGACAACGCCGGGAAGATCAGCGAGCGCGTGAAATTCATCGCGGAAGGTGCCAACGGACCGACGACACCCGAAGCGGACACGATTATCAAAAAGAACGGGGTCTTCGTCATTCCGGATTTCCTTGCCAACGCCGGCGGAGTGACGTGCAGTTACTTCGAGCAGGTGCAGAGCAACATGAATTATTACTGGGAGCGGGACGAGGTTCTGGGGAAACTCGATGTCAAGATGACGGCTGCATTTGTCGCCGTCAGCGATCTGTCAAAAAAGCGCAAGCTCTCCATGCGGGACGCTGCCTACGTGATCGCCGTCGACCGGGTGGCCCGGGCGTGCAGGGACCGGGGATGGCTCTGATCCGCGGCGTCTGACTGTGCGGTATCCGCCTCGAGTTTCCGTTGAAGGCGAGGGTGGAACATGGGCGAAAAACGAGACAACAAGACGCCGGTGCCGCGGTTCGCCCGGAAGTTCTTCGAATCGGGCGAGCCATTCATGCGCATCGGGGATGGCGGGCTGGGTGGTAAAGCGACCGGGCTCGTCCAGGGGCGCGACGTACTCGACGAACACTTCGAGGCCGGCGAATTTCAGGGAATCCGGATCGACATCCCCACGTCCACCGTGCTCACGACGGACGTGTTCGACGCCTTCATGGAGCGGAACGGATTGTACGAGATCGCGCTCTCCGGAGTGGCGGACGAGCGGATCGCGCTCGCCTTCCAGAAGGGGGACCTGCCCGTCGAGCACGTCGGTGACCTGCGTGCCCTGGTCGAACAGACCAAAGGGCGGCCGCTCGCGCTCCGTTCATCCAGCCTTCTTGAAGATGCGCTGGCGCATCCCTTCGCGGGTATTTACGAAACCAAGATGATTCCGAACAACCAGGCCGACCCTGACGCCCGGTTCAAGAGCCTTGTCGAAGCGATCAAATTCGTCTATGCGTCGACATTCTCGCGGGCCGCGGCGAGTTACATCCAGGCGACGGACAAGACGGTGCGCGACGAGAAAATGGCGGTCGTTATCCAGGAAGTCGTGGGTGAACAGTTCGGAGATCGTTTTTACCCCCAACTCTCCGGCGTGTGCCGGTCGTACAATTACTATCGAACGGGCTCCGCGAAACCGGAAGAGGGCGTGGTCAATCTCGCCCTCGGCCTGGGGAAGACGATCGTCGACGGGGGCGTGTCGTGGGCGTATTCACCCGCGCATCCCCGGTCGCGGCCGCCGTTTGCGACGATGGGTGAGTTGATGAAGAACACGCAGCTTCGTTTCTGGGCTGTCAACACGGGCAAGCCCCCCGCTTTTGATCCAACGATAGAAACGGAATACCTCTCTGAAAGCGGCATCGAGGATGCCGACTACGACGACACGCTGCGGTTCGTCGCGTCCACTTACGATCCGCGGCGCGACCGGCTCTCGCCGGGTGTGGGCATCAAGGGGGCTCGCGTTGTTGACTTTGCCCCGTTGCTTGATTTACAGATCTGGCCGGTGAACGCGGCGATCAACAAGCTTCTCGACGTGTTCGGAAGCGCGACGGGCAGTGCGGTGGAGATGGAGTTTGCCATGACGTTTCCACGCCGGGAAGACGGAGACGCCCGGCTTGCCTTCCTCCAGGTACGCCCCATGATGGTGTCGAAGCAACGTGTCGAGGTTCCGGAAATCGTTGAGGGGACCGGCGACCTTCTGCTGGCGTCGAACCGCGTGATGGGAAACGGCGTCGAGAATGAGATTCGGGACGTCGTGTTCGTCAAACCAGACGTGTTCGAGGCGCGGTTCACACCGGTAATCGCGGGCGAAATCGAGGCCTTCAACCGCGGACTGTTCGACCAGAAAAAGCCCTACATGTTGATAGGATTCGGAAGGTGG
>CBDVDJ010000590.1:0-2611 GCA_965372695.1 uncultured bacterium | reverse complement strand
CGTGGCTGCTGGGTACCTCGTCGCGGTAGATGTAGTAGTAGCCCAGTCCGCCCTCGATGCGGACCCGCTCCCTCAGGTCGTACGTCAGCCCCCCGTATAGATCGAGCTCGTTCTGGTCACCGAAGAGTACCCCCGCGGCAGTTTTCTGCTCGTAGGTAATGCTCCCGAAAGCTCGGAGCCGCTCCTTCACCCGAGAATTGACGAAATACCCGAGGGAGTAGAGGAGCTCTTGATCCTCAGCCGCGCAGGTATCCTTGAGTGGCGTGAGCGCCAGGATCGACAGCGCCAGGGAGATTGTCAGGACTCGGGGAATCAAGTGAAAGCTCCAGGGGAGGCTGGTTCCAGAACGCTGGAAACGCGGTGCCATGCGCTCACTTTACGCTCTTTCCAGTTTTCTCTTCAACGAGTTTTGCCCCTTTTACAATTGAGTTGAACGAAGATGCAGCTGCCATAACGTGCCTGGCAGGTCCTGAACTGCCGCTCGACCAAAAATGTCCCTCTGGATTCCCATCGAGTCCGAACGGGTCCTCATAAACTCGAGACCTTCGGCGTGTTCCTCCACCTGCAGGCGAATTCGTTCGGTATCGAGCGTCACTTTTGTCCCTTCTTGCACGACCACGGTTCTAAGCTCCATCTCCGATTCTCTTTCTCAATCTGCAGTGAAAACACCTCGTTTATCAGAATTCGGACTCCGTGGTGGCCCCCCCAAACGCAAAACCGATTATGAACTTCCACTTCTCATACTTCACAAGCGCGTCGGCATCCAGGATCGCCCCCCCCACCTGTTCGGCGACCGTCTGGACATGCTTGATATCCGGTAAGCGTTCACTTCCCCAGGAGTACCCGATCCCCAGCGTTATGTCCGTACCGAGGAACGAAAACGCTGTCCCCCCCATGATATGCTTGAGATCCCAGTTGGACACGGCAACCGTGGTGCTGGTACCGGGCACGTATGCGCTGTTGTCAGTAATGAAACTCCCGTAGGCCTCGAGCCATTCGAGAATGTGCTTTTCGAATCCGATCCCCCAATTGAACACATCGTCGAGTGCGAGTGTGGCTGATTGCGTGTAAGTGTTTCCCGTCGTCGGCGAATTGAATACTTGCGTCGGCATCACCTCATATTCGTCGACGGATCTGAAGTACTCGGCGGAAGTGTGAACCGTCGTGTTCTTGTAGCGATAGGATAACCCGCCCGCAATGGACCCGGGAGACTTGTAGTCTGTCGGCAGGTCGGTCGCGTAGTTGGCGATCAACTCCGTGTCCCGGACACCGTCGTTGTTGAGATCGACGCCGATGGAAATAAAGTCTGTCAGCAACGATCCCCGGCCGAAAAGACCGATGCCCGGGGCGGTGACGGAAAATCCAAAGGTGAGAGGTTTGAAGTCCCACGCTGCACCCGCCTTGAACACCAGCCGGCAGTGCCAGTAGTCGATGTTGTCGATAAACGTCACTGAGGCCCCCTCCCCCGACGGTCTCAATCCCTGCAGCACCAGCTGATTGCGCGTGCGTTGGCCGTGGTAGGCGAAGAATCCGGTCACTCCGACCCCCAGCTTCCCCCACGCCCGCGCCCACGTGGGACCTCCCCACACACCAGTCAAGTTCTGGTCGATATACACCTCGCCGCCGACCAGCACGATACTGTCGGCGTATTCCGGTGCGAAGGTGCCCGAGAGCGCCGTCTGGAGCTGGAAATCGAAGTTGTTACGGGTCAGTACCGAGTAGGCGAGCTGGCCGTCGAGCCACCTGGGAGGAAAAATTCCGGCGAATATCGTGGGCGCCGGTCCGAAACTCCGCGAGACGAGGGGCGCCTGGACGTCCCTTTTTGTGTCATCGACGGTGATTGTCTGCAACTCGAACGCCTTGGTTCCGAGGATCACCGATGGATTCCTTTGCAGCGCCAGCGTGCCGGGATTGTAGTAGACCGAACTGAGATCGATGATGCTGCCCACCACGGTGCCCTGCAGCAGCTCGCCCCGCGTGCCGTAATTCTGTGTCCAGTAGTGGGTGTCCTGCGCGGACGAGAGCCCGGCGAAAGCTATGACGCTCGCCGCTGACAAGGCGATCGCCAGATTCTTGTTCATAAGTCCCCGTTTGATTGCCATTGTGCGTTCTCGGAGAATATTTCTATCATACTATAGCCCGTTTTCCTCCCGCCCTATATACCACCAAGGTGGGATGCCGAACAAAAACGACAGGATCAAGTTCGTCCTTTAGCTTACAGAGCCCATATGGTGACGGGAGCAGGTCGCTGGATGGACAACGTCTTCATCGAACGGCTCTGGCGTTCGCTTAAATATGAATGTGTTTATTTACGTGAATTAGAGACGGGCATTCACGCCAGCCGGGAGATCGAGGTCTGGTTCAGCTACTACAACGAGGACCGGCCTTATTCTGCCGGGCCTCGGATCTCTGTTTGCGGTATAATGGCGACCCCGGCAGGATTCGAACCTGCGACCTGCGGATTAGAAGTCCGCTGCTCTATCCAACTGAGCTACGGGGTCCCAATAATGTGAAGGCTACAATCGACACCGACCCTGAGCGATGTTCCGCGAAGGGTACGGGGTCCCAATAATGTGAAGGCTACAATCGACACCGACCCTGAGCGATGTTC
>CBDVDJ010000589.1:0-2611 GCA_965372695.1 uncultured bacterium | reverse complement strand
GTCTGGGGCGTAATAGGATAAGCCGCGACCACCTTGACGTTGCTGGCCTGGACGCCGTAGCTGATCGCGTGATTGCCCTCGAGAACCTTCTTCATTTATTTGGCCTCACTCTCAGTAGATAGAACTCCGCGCGGGCATTCCTGGACACAGATCAGGCACCCCTTGCAGTAGTCATAATCGATGGTGTATACGCCGTTCTCGTGCGAAATGGCGACGTCGGGACAAAACACGTAACAGTTGTCGCACCCGTCGCATACCCCGCAACTGTAACAGCGCGAAAGTTCTTCCTGGACCTGGTCGCACGTGAGGCCGGTGTTGACCTCGACGAACGCATCGTCGGATTTCGTGTCCTGGGAATGAGGCATTACGGCACGTTCTTTATGGAGGAAATACGCGGTGTTCAAATCGGCGATCGCCACGACCCTCTTCATGGTTTTCGGGTTGAAAGCGGACCCCGTCAACTGCGCTTCGATGAGTTCGGCCGCGCCGCGGCCCCGGGCGACGGCGTTGACCACCGTGGAAGCGCCGCTCACGATGTCCCCGCCGGCGAATATCTTCTTGTTGGATGTCTTGCCGTACTCGTCGGCGACGATCAGTCCCCATTTGATATCCACGAGTTTTTCGAAAGCATCCGAATCCGGTTGCTCGCCGATGGCGACGAGAAGGGAATCGGCCTCGATGGTGAAGAACGCGTCTTCCTTTGGTACCGGTCGCCGGCGCCCGCTCTCGTCGGGGGCGCCCAGTTCCATTTCCTGGCAGCGAATCCCGGACAGGCGGCCGTCGGTG
Source organism: uncultured bacterium (assembly GCA_965372695.1). Classification (GTDB taxonomy): domain Bacteria; phylum Krumholzibacteriota; class Krumholzibacteriia; order WVZY01; family JAKEHA01; genus CBDUWU01. The sequence goes on along the minus strand of CBDVDJ010000589.1, from coordinate 1,825 downwards.
GCCGACACTTCCACCGGCGTGGCGAGGAACTTGAATTTCACGCCCTCTTCCATCGCCTCCACGACCTCGTCCTCGATCGCGGGCATCTCGGCGCGGGTCCGCCGGTAAACGACGGTGACGTCGGCGCCCATGCGCATGGCGCTCCGCGAGACATCCATGGCGGTATTGCCGCCGCCGACCACGATGACTTTTTTCCCGACCTCAACCTGTTTGCCGGTGTTGACGTTTTCGAGAAACTCGAGCCCGGCCATCACGCCGGGCAAGTCCTCGTTGTCCATTCCCAGCGCGCGGCTCTTCTGGAGGCCCACTCCGACGAAGAACGCCGAGTACTCGGAAATGTCATCGAGCGCGACGTCGCGGCCGACCACGGTGCCGGGCCTGAATTCTACCCCGAGATCGAGTATTCGCTGGACCTCGGCGTCGAGCACGTCCTTGGGGAGTCGATAGGGCGGGATTCCGTAGCGAAGTACGCCGCCGGCTTTTTCCCTGGCCTCGAATATCGTCACCTGGAAACCCTTGCGGGCGAGAAAATACGCGCAACTCAGACCGGCGGGGCCGGCCCCGATGACGGCGACTTTCTCGTCGAGGCGTTTCTCCGGCGGCGTGTGGGCGACTTTGTGTTCGGTGGCCCAGTCGCCGAGGAATCTCTCGATTGCCGGAATGAAGATCGAGCCGTCGAATGGTCCCCGGGCGCAGCCGTCCATGCACGGGTGATAGCACACGCGGCCGCAGATGGAGGGGAGTGGGTTGTTTTCCCAGAGCAGCCTGACCGCGTCTTCGTATTTCTCTTCTTTGGAGAGTTCGATATAGCCCTGAATGTTTTCGCCGGCCGGACAACTGGCGATACACGGTGAAGTTCCAGGGTCATAATAAGGCTTAACATTCCGCCAGCTTCCCGTCTTGTTCCAGCGCATGTCGTCTGACGCGGCCGAAATCGACGAGATGGGCATCTCCTTTTCGTCTTTGAATTCCTTCTTTTTGTCGCTCAATTCCGCTCCTTTATAGTCTGGCGCTTATGTCATGAATTGACCGGATCGAACAGGATCGTTTCGTTGAATGCGTCTATTGCCGCCTGCTGATTCTCTTTCTGCTTCATCGGCACCGATTCACCGACGGCTTCGACTACGGCGTCGATGCTGACGAGGCCGGTGGCCTTCGCGAAGGCGCCGAGAATTGCCGTGTTGACGATCGGTGTCGCCCTGCTGCCCAGGCGGTGCCGGATCGCCACAGCGGCGGCGTCGACGACGGCGAGTTTGTACCTGTCCTTGTAGGGAAACACTTCCGGTTTCATGTGGGTATTGATGATGATCCACCCGCCGTCCTTGAGGCCGGCGGTGATGTCGATGGTTTCGGTGAGCGCCTGATCGAGGACGATCAGGTGGTCGGGCTTGTAGATTTCACATCTGAGTCTGACTGGAGATTCGTCGAAGCGTGTGAACGACACCACGGGTGCCCCGCGTCGTTCCACACCGAACGCCGGGAAAGCCTGCACGAACCGGCCCTCTTTGAACAGGGCGTTGGCGAGGACCTTCGAGGCGATGACCGCGCCCTGTCCTCCCCGTCCGTGGGTTCTGATTTCTACCAAGCGTGGTACCCCCTTAAAAGAACTTGAATTGGTAATTTATTTAGCAAACGTGGGAACTGGGGGTAGACGGCATTAATATGTCGGTACCTGATGGGTACTATAACGCCGCGGCAGTGCGCAGTCAACGGACAATGAGGCAGGGACTTCCGGACCCGGGATGAGGAAGGCGCCCCCGGGGGGGGCGCCTTCCTTTTTGCGCTCGAACGTGGATGCCCGCGTCCGATTAGCATGGGCCTCATC
>CBDVDJ010000588.1:0-2612 GCA_965372695.1 uncultured bacterium | reverse complement strand
CCCAGGCGAAATCGCTTGATTCGGTCACCCAACTCCAGTTTATCCGGCATGATGAAAGCTCCTTGTCCACGGCATACACCAGACACTCAATGTCCGGTTCCATCATATCATGACTTTTTACGGCAAGTCATAACTTGTAAAGATTTTGAAAATGCCGTTTCACTAAACTTAGATATTATCGCCACATTTGGATACGAGTGTCAAGTGAATATATTCACATACTGGAAGAATAACCGCCTGTCTGGCAGAATTCCGGTGAATTATCTGCCAGAGCGGACAACAGCGACGCCCGCAAGATCGGTTACCACGCTAACATGATGAAATTCCTTCTGATACGATTCAGTTCCCTGGGCGACTGCATACTCCTCTGCCCCCTGGCCGACCACTTGAAGCGTGCCGGCGCGGAGGAGGTCGCCGTTGTCACCAAGTCGGCATATGCGGCGCTCTTCGCCGCAGCCACCGGGGTCGACCGCGTAGTGGCAATCGAGCCGCAAGGAGGCGCTGCCGCGCTCATGCGGATAGCCGCCGATCACCGCGACCGCGGATATTGCGTCATCGATGCCCACAACAATCTGCGCAGCCGCCTGCTGTCCTGGCGCCTCGGCGGCGCCGATGCCCGCTTTCGCAAGCGGTATCGCGAGCGCCTGGGATTGATTCTGTTCAAGCGTGCAGTTCGTCTGCCGTCCATAATCGACCAATACAGGGCGCTGGCCGACGCCGCCGGTGTCCCGGCGCCGACCCTGGCGCCGGGCGGCCTCGACATCCCCCGGCGCTGCGCGGAGGCCGCGGCGGATACTCTCGACGACTCGGCAACGTGGGTCGCCATTGCGCCGGGAGCGCGATGGCCCGCGAAACGGTGGCCAGCCGGGCACTTCGTCGAACTCTCGAGCCGACTCGCCCGCCAGCGCCCTTGTCGCATCCTCCTCGTCGGTGACGCGTCGGACCGGGCCGCGGCGGCGCCAATCGCGGAGGATCTCGGAGACCTCTGCGTCGACATCACGGGCCGCGCCGAGCTCATGGAGAGCGCCGCCTTCATCAGCCGTTGCGCCGGGTTCGTCGGCAACGACTCCGGCCTCGCCCACCTGTCCGAGGCCGTCGGTACGCCGGCCGCCGTGCTGTTCGGCCCCACGGTGGAAGCGTTTGGGTATTACCCTTCGTTACCGCGGAGTAAATCGATCGAGCGTGAGCTTTCCTGTCGTCCGTGTTCCCGCAACGGCGGACGGCCCTGCCCGAAAAGAACGCTCGAATGTCTTGCCGGCATCGCCGTCGATGATGTTGAAAAAGCGGTCGGCGAGTTACTCGACAGGACCGGCCCTTCCCGGTACGTGGTGCAATCATGACGGACGGGTTTTTCAAGACGCTTTACAATATGCTGCTGCCCGCGGCCGCCGGCGCCGGTTACGCGGCAACGCTCTTCCACGGGAAGCTTCGCGAGGCGGCCCGGGGGAGAAAGGGCTGGAAACGCCGCTGGACGGAAGTGGGCGCGGGTTTCGAAAATCGTCCCGTGTGGTTCCACGTGTCCAGCGTGGGTGAGTTCGAACAGGCCAGGCCCGTCATTACGTCGCTGGCGAAAACGCATCCGGAGATACCGGTAGTCGTCAGCTTTTCGTCGCCATCGGGGTATCACTTCGCGCGGCGCAAAGAAACGCCCGGCCCGGATAACACGATCCGTTTCATCGACTACCTTCCCATCGACTTCAGGCGCAACGCCGAAACCTGCCTCTCTACCGTCGATCCCCGGCTGATGGTGTTCGTCAAGTTCGACCTCTGGCCGAACCTGATCTGGGAGGCGAAACGGCGAGGGGTTCCCGTCGTGCTGATCGATGCCACGCTCAGCCCCTCTTCGCACCGAACCAGCGGCGCCGGACGCGCTTTTTACAACACCGTTTATTCGAACATCGACAAGATCCTCGCGATCAGCGACGCCGACGCCGGCCGGTTTCGCGACACTGTCCCCGGGCATCCTGCCGTCTGCGTCACCGGCGATACCCGCTTTGACCGGGTGATGGAGAGAAAACAGGGCGGACGCGGCGTCGGATTCGACCTCGCGGGCGAAGGCCGCAAGGTGGTCATCTGCGGCAGCACGTGGCCACGGGACGAAGCGCGGCTTCTGCCGGCTTTGAAAGACGTTCTGGCCCGACAAGACGACGTCCATGCGATCATCGCTCCACACGAACCGCTTACCTGTCGCGTCGAATCGCTCCTCGCATGGGCCCGGTCGTCCGGCTTCACCGCGGCCGCCGCGAGCGATGACGTGGGCACTCCTCTCCCCCGCGTCGTCGTGGTCGACACCGTCGGGATTCTCGCCGAAACGTACCGGATGGGCGACATTGCCTACATCGGCGGCAGTTTCTCGACGGGTGTCCACAGCGTCATCGAGCCGGCCATCGAAGGGCTTCCGGTACTGTTCGGCCCCGTGCACGACAACTCCTTCGAGGCGCTCCGGCTTCTGGATGCCGGCGCCGGATTCGAAGTCAAGACTCAGGACGATATCCGCCGCGTGCTCGGCGGTCTGCTTGCCGACGACCAGGCCCGCCGCGATGCGGGCGCCGCCGCCGTTGGCTACGTCGAGTCGCAACTCGGCGCCACCGAAAAATGTGTGGCAGCCATCG
>CBDVDJ010000587.1:0-2624 GCA_965372695.1 uncultured bacterium | reverse complement strand
CGCGGTCGCGCCAGAGGAGCCGCGGGTTGTCCTCGGTCACTTCGACGCTGTCCCAAATGCGCCGGCATTCTTCCTGCCAGCTGCGAAGTTCCTTGATCGAACACAGCCCCCTGATGACGAGGTATCCCGACTGCCAGAACTCCTCTATCTGCTGCGCGGTCAGAAAGCCCCGCGGGTAATTCGGCGTCTTCATCGAATCGTTTTTGACTGTCATGGCGGTTGCAGCTCCTTTGTACGCATCCTACAATAGCACGAAGCCCGCCAGACAGGCGATACCTGGTTCGGGCCACCCGGACCGGATCGGGGTTGCCGGGCGCCGCAATATTTGATAAATAAACAGGATATGAAACTGTCGAATATCAGCCGTTACCTCGTAGTTACCGCCCTCCTGCTGGCGGCGCTTCCGGCAAGCGCCCGGGACCGGCCTCGTGTCGGGCTGGCGCTCAGCGGCGGCGCCGCGCGCGGGTTCGCCCACGTCGGAGTGATGAAAGTGCTCGAGGAAGTCGGTATGCCCATCGACTACGTGTCGGGCAACAGCATGGGCGCCGTGATCGGCGGGCTCTACGCCGCCGGCTATAGCGTGGCGGAGCTGGAATCGCTGTCGGTCAACGTCGACTGGGACGAGATGTTCTCCGACGCCGTCGACCGCCGGACGCTGGCCATGGCGTTCAAGCGGTGGGATGCGCGTTATACGATGACGTTTCCACTCGAGGGCTGGAAACCCGAACTTCCGTCCGGCCTGATCGCGGGGCAGAAGATCACCCAGTTCCTGTCGCGGCTCACGCTGCCTGTCGGATACATCGAAGACTTCTCGCTCCTTCCGACTCCGTTCGTCTGTGTGGCGACCGACATCGTCAACGGCGAGGCCGTTGCTTTGAAAAGCGGGAACCTCGCCGAGGCGATACGCGCGAGCATGTCGGTGCCGACGGTATTCACGCCGGTTGTCATCGACGGGCGCCTGCTCGTCGACGGCGGCGTGGCCCGCAACCTGCCCGCTATAGATGTCCTCAATCTCGGCGCCGACATTGTGATCGGGGTGGACGCGTCGGAGCCCCTCTACAGCAAGGGCGAACTCAACTCGATGCTTCGCATCATGGACCAGACGATTCACTTCCAGATCGCGGGGACATCGCGGGAGCAGAAGCAACTGTGCGATATCCTGATCGTACCCGAGTCGCGGAAGATGAGCGTCGCCTTCGACCAGGCGGCGTATTTCATCGAGAGGGGCGAGGAGGCGGCGCGGGCCGTGTTGCCGCAACTGCGCGCGCTGGCTGATTCGGTCCGTGCCCTGGGCGATATCGAGCCCCGGTGGCAACCGGGCCGGGCCGAATCGATGCTCGTCACAAACGTCGTCATAGAAGGCCTCGAGCGGATACCTCTCCGCGTTGTCGAGACGGAGCTGCAGATTCACACCCCGTTGTTGATGACGGTCGCCGACATCGACAAGTCGGTCGACCGGATTTACAAGTACGACTTCTTTCAGCGCGTCGGGTATACCGTCGAGAAAACCGCCGGAAAAGGAACGTATCTGTATTTTAACGTCGTCGAGCGCAGCCAGAATATGGCGCGCGCGGGCCTCCGGTACGACAGCGAAACCAACCTCGCCGCCCTCCTCAATGTGACCTTGCGAAACGTCGGTATCGAAGGATCATCCCTCGCATTCGACTTCCGGATCGGGCGGGACATCGGAGGTGAAGTGTGGTACTTCACCCCCGCCGGCCGGACATTCCGGTCATTCGGCGTCAGCGGACGTATCAATTCGTCGTGGCGCCAGCTAAATGTATATATCGACGACTTCAAGGCGGCTGACTACCGGACCACGTACACGTTCGGGGAGGTAGCGCTCGGCAATCTCTTTGCGAGCCGTGTCGCGCTGGCGGTAGGTGGACGGGCCGAGTACATCGACACGCGCCTCGACAGCGGCGCCGACGTATTCCCCGACGAATACGCGGCGATGTTTCCCGCGTTCGCGCTGCTGCGCATCGACACGATCGACCGGACCATATTCCCGCGCCGGGGGATGTTCGCCCAGGTGATGGGCGAGGCGACGTCGACGAGCACCGGCAGCGATGTCGCCGTTACGCGTTACCACTTTGACTGGCGCGTTCGCATCCCCGTTCATCGGAAGGTGACGTTGTTTCAGTCGCTGTACCTGGGCACCACGGCGGTTGGTACTCCGCCGGTCGCCTGGATGTTCACCGTCGGCGGCATGCAGAATCCATATACCTGGCTGGGAAAGCCGAACACATTTATCGGCTTCAAGTACCAGGAGCTCACCGGGCCCAACGCACAGACATTCGGGCTCGGCGTCCAGTGGGAGTATTATCACCGGTTCTACGCGATCGCGCGGTGGAACATCGGCAACGTGTTCGACGAGTGGAACACCACCGTCGCGGCCGATGACTATGAAAACGGCGGCGGCGTCACGCTCGGCTTAGACCTCCCCGCTGCGCCCGTGGAATTCACGATTTCGACCAGTACCCGCCACGACATCCTCTTCAACTTCACCGTCGGTTACTTTTTCTGATGCCGCGGTGCGGCTCCGGTCGCCTTATGGCACGAATCCTGTTTCTATAAACTTCCGAGCACTCTTTATGCGCCGAGGTGGCAAGAACCCTGGCAAC
>CBDVDJ010000586.1:0-2637 GCA_965372695.1 uncultured bacterium | reverse complement strand
GTGAAAATCCGTCGATGATCGTCGGATGCACCAGGGTCATACTGTGGGTCGGCTGCATCGTGTGAGGACCCGTACCGGGAATGTTGAACTGGATGAGGCTGAGGTCAGAGTTATTGTTGGCCTCATCGATCGCATAATCCAGGCTTCCCAGCCCGAAGTTAGCTGTAGTTGTGACGATGTGCGCGGACGGGGTAGCGGAGCAGCACGCAGAAAACTCGGACGTACTGCCTCGGGAGTTGGTCGCGGTGGCCGTCACGACGTACCCCTCTGGTACCGACGGCAGGTGCGCCTGAAAACTCGCGATTCCCGCCCCACTCGTGGTCACCGTCTCTGATCCAAGATAGATTTCCCCCTCACCATTGCCCTTGGAGTGACAAGCGGCGCTGGCGAAGAATTCAATGACGCAGGTTTCCATCGGTTCGGTCGAGAGCATCCCGCCCACAATCCCCGGCGACCCGAAAACAACGTACTCGAGTACGGGAAAGTTCTGCAGGTCGTTGGCGCCGGTGTCGGCGTCGAGCGGATCATTCGGCGTGACGATGCCCGTGTTGTCGCCCAGATCGATACCCAATCGAGAGTTATTGTAAATACGATTCGCCCGAAAGGTATTAGCGATCGGGCCCATTACGATGATTCCAATGTCGCAATCGTGGATGTCGCAGTTCTGCACGACGTTGCCCGTCGCGGCAAAGTAGGAAAACTCGATCCCGTACCCGAGCTGGTGAATAGTGCCGTACATGTTGCTGATTTCGCATCCATCGATGACGATATCCGTGCCATACACCCTGATGCCTTGCTCGTAGTTCCGAAAACCTATCGCGTAGACTTCACAACTGTCCATAACGGCGAGACCTCGGTCCCCGCTTTCATCGTAAGTGCCTTCGACGATGATCAGGGGAGTCCCCGCGTAGCCGGGCTGAGACCGGCCATCAATGGTCAGATGGTGCCGAGCAGATATCCCGTATGGCTCCTGGATCACGTGCGGGCCCGGACCGGGTATATCGAACAAGATGACGCTGGGCGTGGCGAGCGGGTAAGCCAGAGATATCGCTTCCTCCAGAGATCCGGCTCCCGAACCGTTCGTGTTGGTGACAACGAGCGTGTCCACGCCGATATAGGCACGGACCGCAACGTTGTCATACAGTGGCGCGTGACTATGACAGTCGCCGGATACCTGCGTTGGGCACGCATACCCACATATGTCGCGCACCACGAGCGCCACCTGTATTTCGGTCGCACCGGTCTGCGCCATATACGTTATGTCAAAGTAAAGCCGGCGCCATTCCGCTACGGTATAACGAACATTGACACTATCGAAGTAACCCCACGGCTGGGCACATCCACCGACCCGGGTTCTGACTGACCAGTCGTAATACACCCCGTTGTCGCCCGGCAGGTCGGTATACACGTCAAACTCCAGGTACAGCTTACCACCGTTGGAGATCATCGTGGCCGCAGGGGCAAGCGAAATCCAGGGCGATTCAACGGTATTCAAGATGTAAATATCGCCCCAATCGGTCGACCGGCCGTATGGAACGACGGTTTGCCCGGGATGTCCACCGCAGGAGTAGTCGAAAGTAGATCCGTTGAAGAATCCCCATAAATGCGTGAGGTTGGTGGTCAACGGATCCTCCTGGAGCACGGTCGCGCCGTCGAACAACGCAGCGTAGTCGCCGAACGCTTCGGACACGGTCGCCCGCCAATCCCCGTCGAGCGTGCCCGTATCTCCAACGCCTTCCGCCTCGAAATCCTGGAAATCCAGGACACCGGTGTCGTCTCGAATGACGAGATTGTCAATAATCACCGCGCCGTCGCTATCCACGAGGCCGTCCTCGTCGCTATACCCTCCGTCCGATGTAAAGGTAATGCGGAACTCGACCTTGCCGGCCAGACTGTCGCCGAGAACATCGAGGTTCATGTACTCGTAATGCGGGTCGCCGTTAGACTCCTCCCACAGGTAGTCGACCAGCGTATTCCAGTGGCCGGTAGCCGACTTGTACTCCACCTTCGTCCAGTCGTATCCGTACTCCGAATCATACATGGCGTCGAATCGTATCGAGACGTCGCCGGTAGTTGTAAACTCGTTCGACTCGAAGACCTGGACCCAGCTGCATCCGTAACCGGGCAACGTCGCGTAGTGACAGGTCCCGGGGTCGCCCGGGCCCACACCGCACCACAGCGATTGATGGCCCGTTATCGGAACCAGCGCTCCGAATGACCCACCACCGAGACCGTCGAAGTCGTCGACGTGCCAGAAGACCCCTGACTGGGCCGTTTGATCGTGCGACGTCCATCCCTGCGGGTCGGGCGCACCACCATCGTCAAAGTCGAATTTGGCCACCGTCACGTAGTCCAGAGCCGCCGGGCCGAGGAAGGGCGGCGGCAGCGGCCGTTCCATGATCTGGGCCGGTTTCGGTAAACGACGCTCGTCGCGGCGCCCATCAGTGTCAGCCGCAATCGTGCAAATGCATATGATTACAATGATTAACGTGATCCCGCGTGTGATTCGGCACATGACATTCTCCCGCGTTATTCAAAATCAACGTGCAGAACTGGGACACAATTATGGGAAAGATTTCATACCACTTTATCCTGTTTGTTGACCGGATTCAAGCTATTCTGGACAGAAACGTATAC
>CBDVDJ010000585.1:0-2639 GCA_965372695.1 uncultured bacterium | reverse complement strand
CACGACTAGGCAGTCATCCTTTGCGACGAGACGGATGTTCCTTACGATGATCATCTGTCAGACATCACTGTTCCCGTGCTCAATATCGCGCCGGCGGGCGGTATTGGAGTGACGGGTAACTACTGTCTGACACTGTTGGGCAGCGCGGACATCACCATACTCAACATCCAGCTGCTCCCCGACGACCAGCACGTCCTCGACTTTGGCCACATCGACATATGGACGGCCGACGACGCCCCGGGTCTCGTGTGGCAACCGATGGTCGACTGGATCGACGACCACTCGCCAAATGGTTGGAACGTGGCGAAAGACAAGAAGAACTGACCTCGAAGCAGAGCACCACGCTCGACCGGAGCGCCGTCCCCTTTTTGAGGGGGCGGCGCTTTTTTTCGGCACTCCACTTGACATTCACGGGACACCAGAGTATTGTGCATATGAACACAATGAGCCCTGGCTCATCATATCTATAATAGAGCGAAGAATCCTGACATGCCACGCCCATACAAGAAGAGAATGTGCCGTAAGTATAGCGGCAACAAGGTGTTCAAGCCTCGGGGCATTCCGATGACCGAGCTGGAGACCGTCTGTCTCGACCTCAGCGAGCTGGAAGCCATGCGCCTGTGCGACGTGGAGCGGCTCGAGCAGGAAGAGGCGGGCCGGCGGATGGGCGTGTCCCGCGGAACGGTGTTCCGGCTCTTGAAGAGCGGACGGACCAAGCTGGTCGCCGCGGTCCTGAAATCACAAGCCATACTCATCAAAGAAGGAGATCACGATGAAGCTGTGCATCCCGACAGAGGATAGCGGAGGGCTGGACGCCCGCGTGTGCGCACATTTTGGCAGCGCGCCGTTTTTTACCGTCGTCGACACCGAATCCGAAGTCATCGAACTGTTGAACAACCAGAACGTCAGCCACAGCCACGGCGACTGCACCCCGGTCTCATCGATAGATTCGCAAAAGGTTGACGCCGTCGTCTGCGGCGGGCTGGGCAAACGCGCGCTCATGCGTATGCAGCAATCGGGTTTCGAGGTGTACCTGTCGCGCTCACAGAGCGTGCGCGAAGTGGTCGCCGAACAGAAGGCGGGAACGCTGCACAAGGCAAGGGTCGAGGAAGCGTGCGGCGGACACAGCCACGGGGGCGGCTCGGGCTGCGGCGAGGGCCACGGCCAGCGTCAGCGTCATAGGGATTGATCGAACGAGAGGGGTAACTGGGTTCCGATCCGGCCGCGCTCGAGATCGAGCAGGTGCTGTTTGCGCCACAGTCCCCCGCCGTATCCACAGAGCGTGCCGTCGCTGCGAATAACACGGTGGCAGGGAACGACGATGGCGATGCGGTTGTCGCCGTTGGCGCGGCCGACGGCGCGCTGGGCGCCCGGCCGGCCGATGTCGCGAGCGAGACGCTCGTAGGACAAGGTCTCACCAAAGGGGATTTCGAGGAGGCGGTTCCACACCGCTTCCTGGAACTCGGTCCCCGCGAGGACGAGCGGCACGCTGAACCGCTCCAGCTGACCCGCGAAATAGCGTGTCGCCTCGTCTTCGAGTTTTTCCAGGTGAACGTTGGTGCCGGGAGTAATCTCGCAGTCGAGGCGCTGCCGCAGGCGTTTGAGCTGCGTTTCCAGCATGCGCCGGTCGTGGAACTCGAGCAGGCACACTCCGTCTTCCGTCGCCGCGGCGAGCATCGGCCCCAGCGGCGTCAGGTATCTCGTAACCACAACCTGGGTGGCGCTTCTCTTCCGTCCGGGCGTTGCGCCGAAGAGACGTTCGAACGCCTCGCGAAAACCGCTGAGTGATTCGTATCCGTGATCGTACGCTGTTCCAACCTGGTCGCCGCCGCTTCGCATCTGTCCCAGCGCCATCCCCAACCGTCGCGAACGTTGAAAGGCGTGAAACGTCATGCCGTGGTTCTCCTGGAACCAGCGCCGCACGCGCACCGGATCGGCGCCGGCTGAGCGGATATCGGCGTCCGTCCACCGCCTAGCGGGGTCGGCTTCGACATCCGAGAGCAGTCCACCGATCCACTCCGGCGCCGCCCCCCTCGGCTCGAGGGGCCGGCACCGCTTGCACGGCCGGTAACCGGCCGCCATTGCGTCACCCACCGACCGGAAAAACTCGACGTTCTTCTCGTGCGGCTTCCGGGCCGGGCACGTCGGACGGCAGAAAATCCCCGTCGTCCTGATGGCGGCGGTGAACACACCGTCGTAGGCGCTGTCGCGCTCGACGAGAGCGCGGTACATTTCATTTCTGGGGGGTAGCTTTGCCATGTCCATGATCCCACCCTAACGGCGCCGGCGATCCGCTTCTACCGGTAATTGAACACGGAATTCATTTTGTGGTCAGGGCGTGTAACCCAGTTCTTCGAGAAACCCGCCGATGGCCCGTAGCAGGGCGTCCTGCTGATTGCCGTCGAGCTGGTCGCGCCACTTCCGGTTCATGTCCGGCAGGGTACGCGGCAGCGAGTTCAGATATTTGTCGTCGCGGCGGAGATCACACGCCGCGAGGATTTCCCCGATGACCGCGTGGACATCGGCGATGAGCGACTCGTATCTCACTTCCCGGTATTGCTCGCCGAGGAGTTCCCTGTTCCTGAAGATTTCCTCGAGTGTGCGCTGCCAGTACAGTCCACAGAGTTCGATCGGCTCCT
>CBDVDJ010000584.1:0-2640 GCA_965372695.1 uncultured bacterium | reverse complement strand
CGTGGAGGGCAGTTTCATGCCGACGACCCGCAGCACGTCCCGAAGTGCGAGGAGGGTCTTGTACCGCAGGAGGGGGGGGGCGGCGGAATACAAACCTGGCATCGATTGACAATGCGGCGGAAAAGCCGATAACCTTGTCAGATGCTTAAAGGAATTTTATTCTTCCTGGTTTTGGGGATCCCCGGCGACGTCGAAGACTGGGTACGATCCAATCAAATAAGCGATCTCGGTTATCTTGCGCTCGGCATGATTTTCATCGCGATCGGACTCGTGGCTTTGATCGTTGTGGTGCAACGCCGCAAACGCGAGTTTGCGATTCTCTACGTTTTCAGCGCCATGTCGATATTCTTCGGGCTCAGATTTCTGGCAAGCACATATTCATTGGGTTTCTGGATGGGCGGGACAGAGGAGTTCTGGGACCAGACAGAGACTGTATTGGGTTACATGAGCGGTGTAGCTGCATTCAGCTTTTTCAGGTGCTACCTCGGTCGTGGTTGGCGTTCATCGTTGACGTGGGTTGTGTGGGCTTACACGATTGTTGCCTGCGTGTCGGTACCACTGATAATAGTCTACACGAATCCGCTCCTTGTTTCCGAGATCAGCAGTATCGTCGTTATCACCTGCCTGGTAGTTATCGTTGCCAATATCCTCCGGTCCGACAAGCGTCTCACAAACGATATGAGAGGTCTGCTTACCGGAAGCATTGCCAGCGGGTTGTTGATCGCCCTGGACAATCTGCGCGCTCTCGGATTGGTATTGCTTCCTTTCCGTACAGAGTGGGCGGGAATGGTGGTCATTTATATAACCCTTGGCTTGTTGACGGTGCGCCGGATGTACACGATCGAGCAGCGCCTTATGGCGGTCAGCCAGGAGCTGGAGACGGCAAGACGCATCCAATCCTCGATCCTGCCGTCGAGGACCCCGGCGATTCGCGGCCTGACTATCGCGACGTGTTACGTTCCCATGACGGAGGTTGCGGGAGACTTCTACGATTTCATCGAAGTTGATGACAGACATCTCGGCGTGCTGGTTGCCGATGTTTCCGGACACGGGGTGCCGGCCGCTCTTATCGCCTCGATGGTCAAAATAGCGTTCCAGGCCCAGACCGAACACGCCAACGACCCGGCGAAGGTCCTTACTGGCATGAAACAAACATTGAGCGAGCAGCTCGGGGAACAATTTGTTACCGCGGCATACGTCTACATCGATATGGTCGCAGGAGAAATGAGCTATTCGGGAGCGGCACACCCGCCGCTGTTCGTCCGGTCGGCCGGCGACGGTGATGTCTCGACCGTCGAAGAAAACGGACTCATGATAGGTCCTTTTCCGGAGGCAACCTATACGAGTGTGAAACGGCGCTTGAGCCCTGGCGACCGGATCGTGATGTATACAGATGGCATTGTCGAAACACCAAACAGCGCGGAGGAACAGTTTGGTGATAATCGCCTGAAACAATCTCTGACGGATTGCTCGCAACTCACCGCGGAACAGTACGTTGATTTCCTGCTGGCGGAGGTCGCTTCGTGGGCCAATTTGCCGCGCTGGGAACCGGCGGAAGACGACCTTACTCTTGTTGTGATTGATGCGCGGGCATGACGCCGTTGAGCAGATAGACTGGCTACAAGGCCGGGTCACATCCCAACCAAAGAATCAACACCCCGGCTCAGTCCTGCCCAGGATTCTATATCCATCCCCACCAAACAAAAAGGCCCGGCTGTCGAGCCTCCAACTGACTCAACAACCGGGCCTTTTTACCCAAAGAGACGGGCACTCACTTCATGAGAACCATTTTACGGATCTCGGTGACGCTTCCCGCCTTCAACCGGTAGAAATAGACGCCGGAACTCAGGTTGACAGCATCGAACACCTCGCTGTACGGCCCCGAAGCCCGAACTTCGTTCACGAGCACAGCCACTCTCTGGCCCGTAACAGTAAAGACCTCGAGCCTGACTTGCAACTTGTCCGGTAACGTGAAGGAAATCGTCGTCCTCGGATTGAACGGGTTCGGATAGTTCTGGGACAGCGAGAACTCTGTCGACTCGGGAGCCCCTTCGACGCTGGCAATGCCGGCGCCCCTGGCGCTGGCAGCGCCGCCCTCGACTTCGAATGCCATATAGTCGACCGACAGCACGTCCAGTACTTCTCCGCCATACGCATGCGAAGCATCGGTCGCTCGAACGGTGACTGCGCCGCTCAACGCGCCGAGCGACGCGGAGTACGCTGTTTCAGTCGCGCTCGCGACCGTCACCAGCGGATTCCAGATCACGCCGTCGGTGCTGTAGTCAAACACGAAATTGTCGCCCTCGCTGTTGTCCGTGCGCGACGCTTCCAGGTGGAAGGTTACGGCACTGCCGACAGGAAGAGTGAAGCTCCACCGGTGCTCCAGGTAGCTGTACCGCTTGGTCCTGTTCTTTACAAAGATCACTTCCGTGATGGTCTCACGGCTGTCATCGCTGGTCTGGGTATCCAGGTAACTACCACTCACCGTACCCGCCACGGGGGTCTCACCCTCCGCGGTAACGAATGTGGTCACACCCGGCTCGGTCACAGTGATGTAGTCGACCTTCGTTTCAACATCGGAGCCGATCGCATTGGTCGCCGTCAAACTCACCGTATAGGTTCCGACCGCGGTGTACGTGT
>CBDVDJ010000583.1:0-2652 GCA_965372695.1 uncultured bacterium | reverse complement strand
GGGGCGTAAACGGCCCGGCGCGCCTCGTGCTTTTTGAAGTAACGGATGCCAGCGGCTACAGACTGCGATCGGCGGGGAGCGTGGGGCCGATCTTGTTTTTGATAACGGCTTTGACCTTTTCGACGAATCGTTCGGACACCTGCTTGTTGAGCAGCAGGTTTCCCTCTTCCGTCACCGTGTACTCCGAGGGCAGGTAGTTACACCTGATGGTCGCTTCGAAGACCACCGCCATCATCGACGCCGGCTTTCCCGTCTTTTTGTCGAAGCCGTAAATCTCCTTGAGATAGCTGCGCGAGATCACCTCGACGTCGGCGGCCGGCGCCTCGTTTTCACTCTTGCCGGACATCGCCTTTCCCAACCGGGCCCAGTCGCTCTTCTTCATGGCGTCCATCCCGATCAGTCGTATGACGGGGTCATTGTCGAACTGACCGCGGACCTGTTTGTCCACGGCGCCTTCTGAATGCTGCGCCTGTTTCAACTGGTCGTCCAGCTGTACAGCATGCAGCGCGACAAAGATCGGCTCACCCGGCTGGCGCCTGGGCGCCTGCGCGATCCGCTCGATCCGTTCGGCCTCGAGCACTTTGGCTTCTTCCATCCGTGCCTGCCGGGCCATGATCTGCTGCGCCTTCGGATCGTTTTCGTCGTGGATGGTCACGGTGCCGTCCTTGGCGATTTCGTAGACGACTCTTTTGTTGCCGTCCTCGTCGACGTAGTAAACGGTTTCGTGGCCGTTTCTGACCGACGTCCGATAGCCGGCGCCGCAACCGAATACGACGAGCAGGGACAACACGACGCAGACCATGGTAACCCGTCGGATCAATATTCCGGACATACCGGGCCTCTCTTATATAGAGTTGAAGATGTGTTTATGAAGAGTCTTAGCAATTGCCCGGCCAAGAGATGACCGCCCGGCTTGTTCCTTGCTATTGAGGGGGGGGAATGGGCTAAAACGAGGAGGCCGGCATGAAACGCATAAAGTTCGCAATCCTGCTCCTGGCAGCCGCCGTAATGGTGTTCGGCTGCTCCAAACACGTCATGGTCGCGGTCCCGCCGCGCGTGGATCTGCAGCCATTTGACGTCATCGGCATCGTTGACTTTGAATCCGATGCAAAAGGCACTCTCCCCTCGTTTGCGACCCAACGGTTCATCGAGGCCATGCAGCAGTCCCAGCCCGGCGTGTACGTCCTCGAACTGGGAAGCGCCGAGGAACTGAAAGAAACATTGGGGTGCGACAAGCTCGATTTCGCCGCAATGAAGGCCATCAAGGAACAATACGGAGTCGAGGCGGTGATCCTGGGCGAGCTGGAGGTCTCCGACGCGCGTCCGAAGCTCGATCTCCACAATCTCAGCTCGGCGATGAGTATGAGCGCCGAAGTCGACGCGATGCTGTCTTCGCGAATGTTCGAAACCGCCCGGGGCGCGACGGTGTGGACGAGGTCAACGCGGCGAACCGACACCATTGCCCACGTCGGTATTAACGGGAAGGGCTCGGTCCGCTTCGACGCCAAAGACCCGGAACGCGCCTACGGTGCCCTCGTCGACGCACTGGTCAACGACATCACACGCGACTTCCGCGTGACGTACGTACGACAGTAACGATTTTCGCCGGCATCATCGAGTCTGCCCGCCGCCGGGAGATTCGCGCTTTATTTCAAAAGCGTCATTTTCAGCGTCTTCTCATATCCCGGCGCCGTCATGCGATAGAAATACACTCCGGTCGTGACCGCGGCGCCGCCGTTGTCACGGCCGTCCCACATTGCATCGAACCGCCCGATTCCCTTGACCTCATCGACCAGCGTCCTGACCAGTTGCCCGGATACATTGTATATCCGGATCGACACCGCGCCCGGCGCCGCAACGTCGTAGGTGACCGTCGTGGTCGGGTTGAACGGGTTGGGGTGATTCTGACGGAGTGAGGAAACCATCGGTACGTAGGTGTCCGCGCCCCCCACTGCCTCGATCACGTCGCGCTCGTTGTTGACGTCGCGGAGGTCGGCTTCGGCGAGCGCCATCACTACGGCGGCGCCGTCTCCCGGCCGGACGGTGAGACGGACGAGCTCGCCCGATCCCTCGAACGCGCGACCGATACCGAGGGCGGCGATGTCCACGTACACCCTGCCCGGCTCCCCGGCGAGCGAGCCGAGGAACGCGTTGTCGTTGTTACGCACGAGCGATCCTCCTTCGACACGCACGAGCTGGTTACCGGCGCCGTAGTCGATTGTCAACCGCATGCCTTTGAGTACGGCCGAGTTGTTGGAGATGACGACCGAGATCTGCACGGTGCCATCGGGGTTGGACGATTCCGACCGCTGGAAGCGGAACGCCACCTGCTCGGCGAGCGGCTCGATCCGCGACGCGAGCACCGTGCCGATGAATCCCGACGACGCCACGTTGCCATAGTTCATCGCCAGGATCATGAGATCTTCGAACTGGACGATGTCGTCGGGAAGCGGAATCCCGTAGCGCGAGTTGTCATCGCTCGGGCCAAAGTCAGCCTCGGCCACCCACCCCGGACCGCCTTCGATGCTCGCGTAGGCGCCGGAAAAGACGACGAGGTCGGCGGCTTCGACGGTACCTGTCGAGTCGATGTCACCCAGCCAGTAATTGGTCGTCCGGTCGGAGGCGCCGGCATCGTAGGCCGAGTAGTTTCCC
>CBDVDJ010000582.1:0-2659 GCA_965372695.1 uncultured bacterium | reverse complement strand
TGCCTGCTCAAGGGACGCTTTCTCGTCGCGGCGGCGTCGCCCTTCGAACTGGTGGAAACGATGCGCCTCGAGGATGGCTCGTTCTTTCTCCTCGGCCTTCACCTGCGGCGGCTGGTGGAATCCGCCGCCCGTTTCGGCTATCCCGTGTCGCGAGCCGCCGTCGAAACCCGTCTCGGCGAAGCCGCCGCCGGCCATCCCGCCGGCCGGCACAAGGTCCGCCTGCTCCTCGACGCGGGAGGGCGGATCGCCGTATCGGTCACGCCGCTCGAACTCCCTGTGCCGGTGATGAGGGTCCGTCTGTCCGCCGAGCGCGTCGACCCCGGCGACGAGATGCTCTATCACAAGACCACGCATCGGCCCGTGTACCAGCGGGAAAGGGAGGCGGCTCTGGCGCAGGGGTATGGCGAGGTGTTGTTCCTCAATACGCGGGGTGAGGTGTGCGAGGGCTCGATTACCAACGTATTCGTCAAAACCGGCGGAGTGATGGTCACCCCGCCGGTTTCGAGTGGTCTACTCCCCGGCACCTTGAGGGAGGATCTGTTATCGAACGGAGAGTGCCGGGAGCGCGTTTTGTTCCCGGATGATCTTGCCGGAGCCGATGCCGTGTTCGTGGGCAACTCGGTGTCCGGGTTGATACCCGCGAAGCTCGATTCCTGATCCCGTCCTACCCGCTCGCCTGCTGCTCCTGATCTTTTTCCTTGGATTCGTGCAGCGTCATGCAGAGAGGATACGGGCGCTCCGCGTCGCACAACAGTTCTTCGACGGTTGTATTGCGAAAGGCCGTTTCCAGCACACCCATCGCCTCGTCGATCCGGTGGTGCAGCGGACACAGTACGTCGACTTCCTGGACCTGGTCCATGGGGCAGCGGTTGATGCGTTTGAAGGGATCGACGGCGTTGATGATCTCGAGCAGCGTGATGTCAACCGGCTTCTTGCGAAGCGTGAACCCGCCCTTCGAACCGCGCTGCGACTGGACGAGGTCTTTCCGGCCGAGCTGCTGGAGCACCTTGTACAGGTACCCCATGGGCACGTCCGTGACTCTGGCGAGGTTGGCGGTGACCATGGGCTTGCCGTCCGCACTGGCCAGCGTCACCACCGCGCGAAGCGCATACTCAACAGTTTGAGAAAGCAATGTGCTCCTCCCTCATTTTTATGGGACTAAAGTGGTCGTATTTAACCCCCAAGCACCTGGACCGGACGGCCGCGAACGGCTATCCGGTCGAGTCTCGAGAGCAAAGGGATTATACGCACAATTCGCAGAAAATCAAGTAGATATGAAGGTCCACAGGACGACTTTGTCCGCTACCGGCACCGCCCGGATGGGGCCGGCGGCGGCCGGGAGGCTACCCACCCGGCCGGGCTTGTGTTATCCTTATAGAGTCTACAGTTACGCGGTCAACACTTCGGGGGAGTCAGATGGATTCGCGTCCTGCGAAGATTGCGACGGGTGATTACCAGGTCGCCCGGGGGTGGGTGCCCCCGTGGGTCGAAGCGCTGGCGATGCCCGTCTGGATCAGCGGTAACAATCGAATCATCACTTATCTCAACGGCCGGGCGGAAGAACTCCTCGGCCGATCGTCGGACCGGTGCATCGGCAAGCCGTGCTACCAGGTCATTCGTGGCAAAACTGGCAAGGGTGAGAAGTTCTGCAGCGAACAATGCCCGGCCGTCCGTCAGCTCTACCGCCAGAATGAAATCGAACCGTTTCGTATCCGTGTCGGAGTGGGACGCAGGGCGCGGTGGGTCCAGGTCGTCATGATCGCCGCCGAGTCGCCCGACCTGACCGGTGTTTGCATGATCCACTGCGTCATCGACGACGAGAAGGAACAGAGGCTCAAGAGCTATCTCGCCAGGGTGATGACGCGAACACCCGGGGCGCGGCTGGGAAAACGCGAAGTCACCAGTTTCCGCCTCACGCGTCGCGAGAAAGAAATCCTCTCACTGTTGTCCCGGGATGCGTCTCTCTACGAAATCGCGGACAAGCTTCACCTCAGCTACACGACCGTCCGCAACCACGTTCAGCACATTTTGCGAAAACTGGGCGTCCACTCGATAATGGAAGCGGTCGCTTTTTACCTCCTGACGACAGACTGATCTTCGAAACCACTTGGCAAACAACGCGTTAACCGGGCTCGCGCGGCCCGGTAAAAATGATGCAAACGCATCATTGAATTTCGACTTGCAAATCAGGCAAAGTTAAATTGCGGGAGTGCCGCCCCACGGGCGGTGGTCCCGCGTCATTATCGCATACCGGAATGACTCATCCCACTATTGCGCCGGAGGCGCCCGCCATCCCCGGCGGGTGTCCCTCCGGCGTGACGATGCATATCGACGAAGCCGGCAGCGGTAAGAGACCCCACCAGGATGGAGTTCGGACAGGGGCCAGCCGGGTCACGTATCGCGAAGTACGCACGATTTATCACCGCGGGCGTGATCGGGTTGGCAGATATATTTCGAGCAGGTATTTCCGGGCAAGGTAACCGGTCTCGCGACATCGAACGCGGGGCCGGTTTTCCTGCAAGTTTGGAGACAGGCATGAAGTACCTCCGAAATTAATGTACTGGAGTGTTGGAGTCCTGGAGTATTGGAGTGTTGATCTTGAAGACAAAGAAGAAGAGGTGCTTTGAACTTTCAAAACTTCTCAAACTTTTGTTTTAGT
>CBDVDJ010000581.1:0-2659 GCA_965372695.1 uncultured bacterium | reverse complement strand
AAGGAATGGATGAACATTCCTGTGGTGATCGTCACAGCACACGCGCGCGACAGTATGGGTAAAAAAGATCTTGCCGATATTATTGAAAAAAAGAGTTTCCACGGCCCCAACTTCTATCTCGAGAAGCCAATCGACGAAGATGCCTACATTCGCATGATATGTAAGAACGTCGGCATCGAGTACGAAGAGCCGGAGCAGCCAAAGGTGACGGAGAAACAAAAGGACGAACTGAAGGAGATGATAAAGGATGCGGATCCGGAAATGATTTCGGACATTCTCAAGATACTGAAGAAAAAGTTGTGAAGGAGGGACTTTGATTCGGGGGAGATTGAGATAACTCGACACCACCAGCCAGAACAAAGTATCGGAAGGCTGTAGTTGACAAAGGAGTGTGGTTACATTGAAAAAAGACGTACTCGTAGTGGATGACGAAAAAGACGTACGGGATTTTCTTGCGGATTTATTGGAAGACCAGGGATATTCCGTTCGCCAGGCCGCTGACGGCTTGGAGGCCATGGATATGCTGATGAGCAGGAAGCCGGATTTGATCTTGCTGGATTTACTTATGCCGAAGGCGACGGGAACGGATTTGTATCGAACAATCCTCCGTAAGAAGGAATTCGAGTCTGTTCCCGTAATAGTTATAAGCGGTTTGGCCGGCCGCAATCTGGCGGTAAGCAAATCGGTGCTGGTTTTTGACAAGCCAATAGACGAGGACGGGCTTCTGGAAGCGATCAGAAAGACCGTCGGGTAGTGCGTGACGTATAACAATATGATTTGTTCGGAGCCCCGAAAGATTCCGCAAACGACGGGCGAGACCACCGGGAGTTCGCCGGTCGACTCCGTGGCGTAAGTCAACGTTCCTCGGTATTGTTTCCTGACCCCCCTTATGTTATATTGGCCTATCTTCTGAAAGATCCGCCTTCAAGCGCAAAGGGGTGTGTATGGTGAGCGACAAAAATCAACCGCATTATGCTGACTTTTTCCGCAAGCACGCGACTACCATTCTTGACTCTACGACCGACGGTGTTTTTACGGTGGATAAGGATTGGAAAATCACTTCCTTCAACCATGCCGCCGAAGTAATTACGGGAGTTCCGCGCAGCGAAGCGATAGGCGAGACATGCTGTGACGTTTTTCGAGCCAGCATCTGCGAATCGGATTGCGCACTCCGTCATTCCATAAACACGGGGAAGCCGATTGTTGGAAAAATGATATACATTATCAGCGCCGAGGGGGAACGCGTGCCGATTAGTATATCAACCGCCATCCTTCGGGATGACCGGGGACGTGTGATGGGGGGCGTGGAATCCTTCCGCGACATGAGCGTTATCGATGAATTGCGAAAGGAGCTTTCGCGACATTACTCGTTCGAGGACATCATCAGCAAGAACCACCGGATGCGGGAGTTGTTTTCCATCCTGCCGCAGATCGCAGTCAGTGGCAGCACCACGCTCATCGAGGGAGAGAGCGGTACGGGAAAAGAGCTGTTCGCCCGTGCGATTCATAACCTGAGTCCCCGCCGGAAAGGGCGCTTTGTTGTAGCCAACTGTGCGGCGCTGCCGGACACGCTGTTGGAGTCGGAGCTGTTCGGATACAAGGCGGGCGCATTTACGGGGGCCAACAAGGACAAGCCGGGTCGTTTCTCTCTTGCCCGAGGGGGAACGCTTTTTCTCGACGAGATTGGAGATATGTCGCCTGCACTGCAGGTGCGTTTGTTGAGGGTGCTCCAGGATCGTACCTTCGAGCCGCTCGGGGGAACCAGAACGGAAACAACCGATGCCCGGCTTTTGCTGGCGACCAATCGATCACTCGCGCAACTCGTTGATCGTGGGGAATTCCGTCACGATTTGTTTTACCGGATCAACGTAGTGCGCCTCCTTCTGCCGCCGCTGCGTGAGCGCAAAGAGGATATCCCACTGCTGATCGACCATTTTGTCTCCCGCTTCATTAGACTACAGGGCAAAGACGTTGGTGGTTTGTCCCCGGAAACCGAGCAAATCCTGGCCGACCACGATTATCCGGGAAATGTCAGGGAACTGGAAAACATTATCGAACACGCATTCGTTCTCTGCCAGGGGGAGGTAATCGAACCGAACCACCTTCCTACCGAGCTGCGTCCAGCCGAGATTGCTCCTGCTGGGACGCGGCGCGAGAGGAAAACGCTGAAAGGGATCGAGGCGGACGCAATCGTGGAGGCCCTGAAGCGTAATGACTGGCACCGCCAGGCGGCCGCCGATGAACTTGGAATACACAAGACAACTCTCTTCCGAAAGATCGCTTCTCTGGGGATCAAACTCCCGGACGAAGACGGCCGTTCCCATCAACGATAGAGTGGCAATACGCTACTATAGACGCTATTTACAGTAGCATATGGCTACTGTATGCGGCGGTCGTGACGCCGACCACCTGCCTTTCTCCCCATGTAACTTCAACACATATATTTAGTTAACACAAATCGCTACTCTGTCGCCACGGGAGGCACGGTTAATGCCTTTATAGTCGGTGAGGTTATACCAATGAAAGTGGCAGTCCCGGAATGGAAAGACAGAGTTTCACCCGTTTTCGACACCGCGCGCTCAGTGCTTGTGGTGGTTGTAGACACCCACAAGGAAGTCTGGCGCGACCGCATCGAGTTGCGGAAGGGGCCGCTTCACGG
>CBDVDJ010000580.1:0-2665 GCA_965372695.1 uncultured bacterium | reverse complement strand
ACGAGACCGTCCATCACCGCGAGGGACCGGGACCGGCGCACCGCCACGGGGACGGACCCGTACAGCGCCACGAACTCGTCGAACTCGTCCTTCGCCGGTGACGCGCACTCTCAACCGGTTTTTTTTGATTCTTCGTAATCCCTGCGCAACACGCGTCTCATCACCTTGTTCGACGCCGTCCGCGGGAGCGCTTCGATCACGACGACGTCGTGGACCTTGAACAGCGGGTTCAACCCGTCGGAGATCGCGCGTTGCATCGTCATGCGCAGTCCGAAGCGGTCGAGGGTGGCGCCGGTCTCGGGTACCGCGTACACGACGAGCTGGCTGGGTCCGCCCCCGGGGGGGGAAACGGCGATCGCGGCCGTTTCTTCGACGCCCTGCGCCCTTACCACCACATCCTCGATTTCGGCGGAGCTGACCTTGATGCCGGCGAGATTCATCGTGTCGTCGGCGCGGCCGAGGGCCCGGTAGTAGCCGCCCGGGAGCTCCTGCTTTTCATCGCCGTGGCGCCTGAGGATCTCGCCGTTCGGGCCCGTCGGGGTTCCCTCGAAGTATACTTCGTGGTGGTCGCGGTTGAGGAGCCGCGACGACAGACCGACGGACGGCGGCACGAGGAAGAGTTCCCCGATGTCGACCGGTTCCGCGTTTTTGTCGAGGATGACGAAGTCGAGCCCGAAGGCCGGGGTGGTAAAAGTCGAGGGGGAGGCGTCCTGTACGACGGTGCCGCTGACGTAGCCCCCTCCGATTTCGGTGCCTCCGCAGTATTCGATCACGGGGCGGTATCCGGCCAGCGACATGAGGAACAGGTAATCTCCCGGGTTGGAGGGCTCGCCGGTTGAACTGAAGGTCCTGATCCGGCTCCAGTCCAGCCCGTATGCCGCCTCGGTGGCCTTCCACGCGCGAACGATCGCCGGTACCAGTCCGAGCATGGTGACGCCGGTTTTCTCGACGAACTCGCAGAACTCCCGGGACGCGGGCGATCCGTAGTAAAGCGCCATGGTGGACTGGTTGATCAGGCTCGCGTATATGAGCCACGGGCCCATCATCCACCCCAGGTTGGTGGGCCAGGCCACGACGTCACCGTGGTGGATGTCATGGTGGAGGTAGCCGTCCATGGCACACTTCAGCGGTGTGGTATGCGTCCACGGGATCGCCTTGGGCTCACCCGTTGTCCCCGATGAAAAAAGTATATTGGTGGTGTCGTCCGGGTCGCAGGCGACGGAGTCGAACGCGTCGTCTTCGCAAAGAAAATCGTCCCACCAGTGGTCCCCGGCACGGAGGTCGAGTTCGTCGACGTTGCGGTCACCGTCGACGGCCGGCACGACGATAACCATCTGGGCGCCCGCGTCCACCACCTTCTGGTACATGGCCAGCGTCTTTCCGGCGCGAAAGACGACGTCCTGGGTCACGACGGCGCGGGCGTCCGAAATGCGAAGCCGGGTTTCGATTTCGTGTGCCGCGAAACTGTCTGCGATCGATACCACCACGCAGCCCGCTTTGACGATGCCGAGATAAGACGCGACGGCTTCGACCGTCATCGGCATGTCGATGGCCACGGCGGCGCCCTTTTCCAGGCCGAGTGAGCGCAGCGAATTCGCAACGCGGTTCGAGAGCCTGTCCAGCTCTCCGTAGGTCAGGGTATGGACAACGCCCCCCTCGGCCTCCGACACGATTGCCGCCCGGTCGGGCGGGGCGGTGAAGCAGCTGTCGGCGATGTTCATTGTCGCGCCGCCGAGCCAGCGCGCGTTTTCGGGGCCGCCGGATTCGTCGAGGATCGTGTCGGGCGGCCGGTCAAAGCGGATATCGAGGGCTTCGATAACTTGTCCCCAGAACTCTCCGCGGTTGCGGACCGACCACTCCCACAGGTCCCCGAATGTGGCGTTCCCGGTTCTCTTGCAAAAAGCAGTGATGTTGGATTGCGCAATTGTCTCCGGCGACGGTCGCCAGGCCGGAGGCGGGCCCTGAGAGTGGTTCCAGTCCGAGTACACCTCGCCGAAAAGCAGCTCGTGCACGGCAAAGGGCACATCGGGGCGCAGAACAGAACCGGAAAGCGAAGTCCAGGCATCCGCCGGCGATGAATCGGCCGGAATGGCCTGCAGTTTGCTCCATATGGTATCGGCCTGGTCCGGCGATGCGCCGGCGTCGACGAAGGCTGACTTGTCCAGATTGACGTTCATCTCTTTGCTCCCTGGCGGTTATGTGACCGTTTCAATAGAGGATAGCCAAACCGGCGCCTGAACAAAAGGACGATGTGAGTTGCCGAAACTACTGGTAATCGATGACGACGAACAATACCGGGTAATGGTAAAGAGAATGCTCGAAGCCGGCGGTCACAAGGTGATCGACGCGTCCAATGCGTCAACCGGGTACGACCTGTTCGTCGGGGAATCGCCCGACCTGGTCATTACGGATATCCTCATGCCCGGGACGGACGGGATCGAACTGATCACGAGGCTGAGGGCCGAGAGGCCGGAGGTCCCGATCGTCGCTATCTCGGGGGGAGGGAAGTGTCCCCCGGATCTGTATCTTACTTCATCACAGTACCTTGGCGCAACCAGGACCCTGCCCAAACCATTTCGCCGCGCCGAACTCCTCTCCGTCGTGGACGAAATTCTTGCCCATTCCGCGTCCGCTTGATCCGGGTAAATCTTACCACTCGGGCCGC
>CBDVDJ010000579.1:0-2666 GCA_965372695.1 uncultured bacterium | reverse complement strand
GTCCTACCCGGGATTTTATACTCATCCCCACAAAACAAAAAGGCCCGGCTGTCGAGTCTCCAACTGACTCAACAACCAGGCTTTTTTACCCAAAGAGACGCGGACTATTTCAAGAGCAGCATTTTGCGCGTGATCGTCTGTTTGCCCGCCGTGAGGCGGCAGAAGTAGATCCCGGATCCCGCCGGCGTGCCGTCGGTGCTCCGTCCGTTCCACTGGACCTCGACCACTCCGCCCGCCGAAACACCGTCGAAGAGGGAGGTGACAGACCTGCCGGACGCGTCGTAGATGTCGATGCGGACGGCGACCCCGGACGGCCCGGAGAACCGGATCGTCGTGATGGGATTGAACGGGTTGGGGAAATTCTGGTCGAGTACGAACCCGGATGCCGGCACCCGGGCGGCGATCGTCCGGCTTAGCGTTTCGGCGCCGTCGGGTGTGACGGCGCCGATGCGGTACTCGTACGATGCTCCTGGATGTACGCGCGTGTCCGAGTGCGACGTGGCGCTCGCGGGGAGGAGCTGTCCTGTGCCGAGGGGTGCGAATTCGGAATCGCCGCCTTGGCGGCGGTAGATGCGGTAGCCCGACACTTCTTCGTCGGCCCAGACCTGCCACGCGAGGTCGACGCGGTCAAAGAAACCCCGCGCCGTGAATCCCTGGATAAAGACGGGGACGATGTCGGGGTTGTAGCGTCCGAACTGAAACGATGGAATGTCGCCCGCCTGGTTGAAGGCGCCGCCCGCCCATACGTCGTTGCCCCGCGAGCGGACCGCACGTACCACGTCGGTCACGCCGTCGCCGAGGCCGGACCAGGCGATGCCGTTCCACCTGGCGATGCGCAGGATCGAGGTTCCTCCGGCGACCGTGAAGATGCCGCCCGCGTAGAGGTCGCTGCCGTTGGTGTCCAGTGCAAAGACGACGTCGCTCATGCCGCCGTCGAGATCCGACCAGGTACTGCCGTTCCACCGGGCGACTCTTCCGGCGATATTGCCTCCGGCGATGGTGAAGGCGCCGCCGACGAACACGTCTCCGTTCGCCGCGACGGCCACCGCGTTTATCACGTCGGTCACGCCGCCGCCGAGAGCCGACCACGACGAACCGTTCCATCTCGCGACGCGCAGCGCCGGTGTTCCACCGGCCACGGTGAAGACGCCGCCGGCGATGACGTCGCCGTTGGGGGCGACGTCGATGGCGTTGACGATGTCAGGCATTCCGCCGGCCATGGCGGACCAGTTGTTTCCGTCCCACATCGCGATACGGAGCGCCGTCGTTGTTCCACCCGCCCCATCTCCCACGACGGTGAAGGAGCCGCCCGCGTATACATTGTCGTCGCCGTCGATCGCGATGGCGAATACGTCGTTCGCCATACCGCCGTCGAGGTCGGACCAGTTGCTGCCGTCCCAACTGGCAATACGGCCCGCGATACTGCCGCCGGCGGTCGTGAAGATGCCGCCGACGTAGACATTGTTATTGCTGTCGACGGCGATGGCGCGAACCCGGTCGCTGACGCCGTTGTTGCCGCCGGCTCCGAGGGCAGACCACGTGTATCCATCCCACTCGGCCACGCGGCTGACCTGAGTCAGGCCGTCCTTCGTCGTCGTGAATTCGCCGCCGGCGAAAACATGGCCGTTGGGGGCGATGGCGATGGCCCAAACCTGGCCGCTGAAGCCGTTGGCGTCGAAACGGGAGTCCCAGGCGGCGTTCTGCGCCTGCGCTGCGGCGCTTACAGCCACGGCGAGGAGGACGAGGATGGCGAAAACTTTTAACTTCTTGCTAACATTGCAATTAAGAGAGTTCATTGCTCGTGGTACCGCCTTGTCAGAGTCAGATTCGGCCGCAAATATCTTTTTCGTCCCGGATATCGGGCAGAGAATTCAAATCGAATTCGCAATATCCGTACCCGTACCGGCCGAGAGGGACGCGATTTGTGTAACGGGGATTTGACATTAAAGTTAGGCATGCCTATACTCATGACAACCAAATCCAGAAGGAGAAATCATGACTCGATTGCCAGCGATTTTGATGGTCATTTCGACCGGTTTGCTCGTCTCCGGGGTCGCCGTGGAGTCCGGGACGGCCGGAACCGTTACCCGGGGCGTAGCACTGACGGCGGCCGGTGATTTGGTCGTGCCGTCCGAGTGGGCCGGCGTCTGGGACACCCGTAGCACCTCTACGATCTGCGGCGGGTCCCAGATCGGGAGCTCGGTGGACACCGATACCCTGTGCGCAGGTGCGCCGATTGGTTTGCCGGGCGACGACGGATCCGGTATCGAGCTGCTCTGCACGGGAACCGTGGACGCCACCACGATTGATATTATCTGCACGGAGAGTTCCGAGGTTTTCCCGGATTGCCAGCAGACCGTCACGATCGAATACGACGTGACCCGTATCGGTGATCAATCCACGTCCGTCGTGGTGATAACGACGACGCACACCGGTACCGGCGCCGGGTGCAGCGATATTCCCGATTCCTGCATCCGGATCGATGGCACCGGGACGCGTGTCGGCCCCGCGCCGGGGTCCTGCACGCAGACTCCGGTTACGTCGGCGAGTTGGGGCGTGATCAAGACACTCTACGGGGAGTGAGCCGAAGCAGTTCGTATTTGAAACCGGTAGTGAGCCGAAGCAGTTCGTATTTGAAACCGGTAGTGAGCCGAAGCAGTTCGTAT
>CBDVDJ010000578.1:0-2666 GCA_965372695.1 uncultured bacterium | reverse complement strand
CAATACAGCCCCGTCGACATTCGCGCGGAGTACTGTGGCCGCACGATATGCCGGATCGTCCCGTACCGCGAGCTGGTACATATGCAGATCGGCGATGATCCCGTCTGGGAGGTCCGGATACGGGGAGAAGCAGGCTATCTGGACGCAGTGGACCTGATTTTCGACGTGTTTCTCAAACTTGTGGCCACCGCGGGCTGCGAGCCGGTCATTTACCGGCACCGCACGATTCTGCCGAGATAGTGCTTGTCTCAACCCATTCGGATTACTATATTTCCGGCGGAAGTAGCCTCTTCGAGCCCCACTCTGTGAGCGCCTTGCTTTTCTCCGCCAGCGGGTGTTACGGACATACATGCGCTTTACTAGATTTATAATTTGTTTGTTTGCAGTCGCGATCGCGGGGATCGTTGCGTCTTGTGGCACCGACGACCCGACGACGATCGACCGGCCGCCGGTCGTCCGGTCATTCGTGCCCGTCAGCCAGTTTCTCGACGCATTCGTGGGTGACACGCTGCTGTTCGCGATTACGGCGGTGGATCCTGATGAGACGACGCTCAAGCAGCGATACATGCTCGACGATTCGGTTGTTTCCCGCCACGCAAGATGGCATTACGTCGTCGACGACACCGGCACCGCGTTCGTCAGGTGCGTCGTATCCGATGGCGCTTACGACTCGCGTATCGAGTGGCAGATCGAAAGATCCATACCGGTCACTTATCCCCCCGAGATTCTCGACTACACGCCTGTCGAATCGAAACCGGTGCTGATACTCGGAGACGATCTGGAGTTCATCGTGCAGGCGAGCGATCCCGACGGGGACAGCCTCCGGTTTTATATCTCGGTCGACGACTCCGTCGTCAGCACGGAGCCGGTGTATCTGTTCATCGGTGACAGGATCGGTGAGTTCGGCATAGAGGCCGTCGTCACCGACGGCGAGTACTTCGTCAGTCTCGACTGGATGCTCCTGGTGACGCCGGTTCCGGATACCATTCCGCCGGCGCTGGTGGAGATCACGGTGGTGGAAACGGGGACGGAACCAGGAGAAGTAGATCTGGCCTGGATCGCCGTCGGAGCGGACGAGATGGAGGGCCTGGCGTCGGACTACCACGTACGCACTTCGCCCTCTCCCATCGACGACGAGGCCGCTTGGCAACGCGCCAGCGAGCGCCCCGACGTGCCGCCTCCCGCCGCGCCCGGGGAGGTCATGGAAATGGTGCTCGAGGGGCTTACTCCGGCGAGGTTCACGTACATTGCCATCCGGGCCGAGGACAACTTCGGCAACCTGTCGCCCCTGGGAGAGACTCCCGGTCAGTACACCAGGGGGATGCGTATCACGGGCAAGGTTTTCGACGCCGTCACCGGCGAGCCGATGCCGAACGTCCACGTGAGCCTGGCGCACTTCAAAACCACCACCGGACTCGATGGAGAGTTCGGTTTCATAGAACTGCCCCCGCTGGACGAACTCCTCATCGTTTCCGACGACGACCAGTATGGAGTACTGGGGACGCACTACGACATCCGGATTCCGTACAACGTGGTGCACCTCGACTACATACCCGTGTACCTGCTCCCCGACGTTCAGATGGAAGACGACAGCGTCTACGACGACTTCCTGCAGTTCTTCGTCATCATGACGCAGCGGTCGGGTTCGCCGTACCCGAATCACCAGCGCCGCTGGGAGCCGCCGATCGACATTTTTGCCAACCCGTTCACGAAGGGCGGGCTGGATTACCAGCTGGCGATTCACGAGACGGCGCTCGAGCTGAATCCGTATCTCGGGATGGATCTGTTCAACGTCGTGGATGCCGTGCCCGATGTCGGCGTGACCTGCAGGTACTTCGACGAACTCGCGTATGACAACTACGGGGTGACGGAATGGTCACCCGACTGGTACCCGGTCAAGGGAGAGATCGAGTTCCGGACGGTGTACACGGGGCCCACGGAGATCCCGTTCCGGATCGTCGCCCGGCACGAGCTGGGCCATGTGCTGGGCTTGAATCACAGCGTCGATATGCGCCACCTGATGATCGGCGGCGTCTCTCCCCAGGCCCACCACTTCGCGCCGGTAGAAATCGCCGTGATCCGGGCCCGTTTCCATATTCCGCGGGGTCTCACCATCTCCTACTACCTGCGCGAATAACCCATTCATCTGTTGCCCCTCTGTCCGGATATTGTTATTTTTCGGGTGTCGGGTGTACAGACAAGAGACCCCACCCCGGTTTTTCCCGATTGGTTAGTTATGACACGACAGGGCTTTACGACCTTGGCCCGGTATCTGGCGCTCTGCGTGTCGCTGGCTGCCCTTTCGTGCTCCAGCGAGACGATATTCGTGGATGACTATCTGATCCCCGTGAACCACCCCCCCGAGATCATCGCCGTCGTTCCCGACGATGCCACTCCGACGGCCGCCGTCGACGAATCCGTCGAGTTTTCTCTGCAGGTCAGGGACCCCGACGGAGACCGGCTGTCATTCCGGTTCATGCTCGATGACTCGCTGGTCACCAGGGAACCGATTTTCGTCTACGCGGCGTCCGAGCCGGGGTTCACGCGGTTTCGCGTGTACGTGACCGACGGCGAATTCTCCTTGATGCATACCTGGCTGTTAACGGTCACAATCGAACCGGAGCCCGGCGACACGATCCCGCCGGCGCAGGTCGAAACCATCAGCG
>CBDVDJ010000577.1:0-2668 GCA_965372695.1 uncultured bacterium | reverse complement strand
CTTTGCTTCCTGCGGGAAGCTGTCTATTGCAGATTCGGAAAGTTGGTCGAATTCGCCAACGCTCTGTACAAGTCTTGCAGGTCGGACGTCGACGCAACCAGGCCCGGTTCCATGCCTGTCCCGTCTTCTCCGAATTTCGCCTTGAACCAGCCTTCGTTTGGCTTTTCACGGATAAACTGGCCGAGGCTTCTGCTACCGATGGCTAGAGCCGTACCGTCGGCGCCGTGACAATCACCGCACCTGGCGGCGTAGATCGCCTGCCCGTTCGTCTCGTCCCCCATCGCGCCGATGTTGGAGTAGGTTATCGTCGGCGTGACCACAACCGGCGGGTCTTGCGCGTAATCCCAGAACATTGCCGGTCCGGAGACTTCGATGTCGTAGAGCAGGTTGGGATCGACCCACTCTTCAAATATGAATTTCACGATGTTCCACACCTGATCGTCGGTCAAGCTTTGCGAGAAATCAGGGTGCGTGTTGTCCGACGCGTCGATCCCGCGAGCGCCTGCGCGACGTATGAGATCGAACAGTTCCTGAAAACTTTCGGACACGGCAGTGCTCCGAAGATTGACAGAGGAAACATCTGGACGGCTGGAAGTGCCGGTGCTTTGCCCGGTGCGACTCGCGTACGATGCCGCGTTACCCATGCCGTCCCAGGCGTGGCACGCCTTGCATCGGTAGAAATCGGCCCCGGCAGTCGTAGTCGGTTGAGTGCCGCTCCCGCCGCCCCCCGTCGTCCACCACTTCGAATAAGCCGCTCCGCCTGCGATACCGTCGGCGTTCACATACTCAGCCGGTGGTGGGCCCGGCCAGTCGGACCCGGTAGTACCGTCCGGTCCCTGTGGACCGGTATCACCCTCGCATCCTGCGAGCACGAACAAACCGATGATCAAAAGCAAAAGTATCCGCATCTGATCCTCCTCTCGTTATGGTGCGATCGTGGCGGTTCCCGATGCGGCGCGTGCTGAACATAGCGATGTAGTTTGAGGTCGCCCGGGTTACGCGTCGGTAAGCCGCAACGTTATGAAGCCTGTAACAATTACATCAAGACGAAGCGCCGATCAACGTTAATCAGGATCACTGAAGTGCATGATCTTGAAGTGATTTACAACAGTCCATTAACACGACAAAAACATAAAATTGTCCGCAGGCGTAAGACATTTGAAATCAATCGCCATTTCAAAGTGAACTTCTGGAGGTTATTGATTGTTGTCCTGAGAGAATTTATCGAAGTTTGGGAAAATAGTTAGAGGCGATGAGCGGGCTCTGGTCGAATCAACTTCTATCTAACTCGACCGGGTTTATCGAGGATCTTATCTGGCGAAATCGTTTTACCGATTACAAACCGTCGTCTCCATATTTCTCAATCAGGTTTTGATATCTTGGTTGGTTCCGGAGCGGATCCCACCTGGGGTCGAGGTGAAGCAGGCCGACGGAAAAATAACACGGGATTGACAACATATACTCGATCTCGTCGAAGGCCGCTTCGTAGTCTCCCACCATTGTGTATATCAAGGCCAGATCCTCGATGCGGCGCGGTCCGACATAAGCGTCTTTCGAAACAGGTAACAGTTCCGTCGCCAGCTTCCCTTCGCGGATCGCGTCTTCCTTGCGGCCCAGGCCGGCGTAAACGATGCCGAGCGAACTGCGTATGCGGGAATCGTCCGGCTGTTCGACGATCACCGCCTCGAGCTGGATGCGCGCGGCTTCGAACGCCGCGCCGGCTTTTCCCTCAGCGCCGGACAATCGGTGCGCCATCCCCTCCAACATCATCCAGGGGAAGTACCACCATTCGTTAACAGAGATCATATCGTCGGGAACCAGTTCAAGATGAGCCAGAGCAGCCGCGTAGTCTCTTTCGAAGATACATTGGGTGTACCACGAAAACGCACGCTGGTCGTTCGGCAGCAGGATTTTTTTCAATACAGCCCGGGGTTCAACCGTATCGCTTTTCCACAATCGATAAGTCCATCCGAGATAGTGGTACGAAGCGTTCTGAGCCGGCGCCAACGCGATGGATAACCGTAAGTACTCCTCCCCTTCCGCGTAACGCCGCATCGGCACTAATGTCGCGCCGATACCCAGGGCGACGTCCGCGTCCTGCGGGCTGAACTCGAGGGCCGTCTTGAGTCTGGCAACCGCCTCCTCGTATAGTCCTTTCCTTCTCAAGATGTACGCCACGCCTTGAAGAACACCGGGCTCGTTGGGAAGTCCCTTTTCGACAATGGCAAACTGTTCGAGCGCCAGATCGTACTCACCAAGGCACCAATAATAGTAGTATGCGAGGGCCAGGTGGGCTTCGGCGTTATCCGGCTCCAACTCGAGGGCGCGATCCACGGCTGCCTTTGAACTGGCTTTACGTTTTTCGGTCCGATCGAAACCAAGATTATATAAGCCTGAATTTGCTATTGAGAGTCGGGCATAAGCTGACGCGAAGTCCGGGTCCAGATCAACGGCGCGTTCGAACATCTGAGCGGAAATCTCCCGCGCTTCCATCCGGTAGTCCGGCACTCTCAACATGTCGATTCCCCGGAGGTACGCATTGTACGCCTCGAGATTTTCGGTGGGCCGGGCCTTGATAGCCTCGCGCGTGACAGCCAGCAGCTTGATATTCAACGCGGCGGCCACTTTTTCGGCGATGTCGGTCTGAACTTCGAATATACTCGTCATA
>CBDVDJ010000576.1:0-2673 GCA_965372695.1 uncultured bacterium | reverse complement strand
TTCCGGTGCGGCCGGTCAACGGCATCATGGTGTCGGGGCTCATGACGCCGGTGCCGCTCGCGGACATGGTATCGCTGGGGGAGCCGCCGTTCCCGACGGGGCTCGACCTGATCGAAGTGGCGCCCGACGTGGTTTCGTTCTCGCGGGTGGTCAAGACGGAGGGCACCGACTCGCTCAATACGGTAGTGTGGTGGCGCGTCGACACGACCGACGACGGGCGGGAAAACTACGACCGCGTGGTCCTGGCCGTACTCCCGAGACTCGACGCGCAGCCGACCGGCGTGTCGAGCCGCGTGTATTCGTTCCCGATCGGCGAGTACTCGCCGTGGATGCAGCTGCGCGCCGTGTGGCGCGACGAAGTGCGCGATGGCTGGTTCAAGCTCATGCTGAAGCGCCGCGACGACGGCCGCTTTCAGGCGTTCTCCTAGCAGGTGCTCTTCGACGTGCGCGAAGCGGGGGTACAGTACACGTACCCGGAAGCACTCGCCGACGAACTGGCGGCCGAGTTCGGCTATTACATGCCGTCGAAGTTTCTCAAGCAGGAGGTCGTCCCGGCCGTCACCGACGAGGCGGTGAAGTACGCGGATTACTTCTACGACTACAACGACTGGGACCTCTTCTACTACGTATTCACGCAGACGGACAACATCCAGCACCTCGAGGGATTCTCGGAGAACACGGCCGAGGTGTACGCCAAGATCGACGGGTTCATCGGCGAACTCATGCGGAGGATGCCGCGCGAAAGCACGCTGATCATCGCCTCCGACCACGGCTTCAGGAAGTTCGAGCTGGGAATCGACCTCAACGAGCTTCTCGAAGGCCTCGGTTTTCTGGAGCGACTGCCCGGCGGCGACGACATCGACTCTGACCGCCCAATCGCGTTCCCCAACATGTGGCACGTCTACTTCAATGAAGACCTGCTCACCGCGGAGAACCTGGCCGCGAGGGGCGTCGAGGTGGCAGCGGGCGAGTCGCCGCGCGACGCGCTGACGCGTTACCTCGGGAGCCGCGAGATCGTATCGAACGACGGGACGAAGAAGTTTCCGCTCGAGTTCACGCCGGTCGAGAACCGCTTCGACAAAAACGACCCGGACCTTGTCGTCGAGGGCGCCTACGACGGCTACATGGTCGAGTTCTGGAATCTCAAGCGCCCCCGGGGCGGGCTCGTCTGGCCGCTGATGGCTTCGGAGGCGCACAACCACGAGCGCGAGGGCGTGTTCTTTGTCTGGGGCAACCACGTCAACTCGAGTTATGACGCCGGTGTCAAAAATATCGAGGACATCGCGCCGACGACGCTCTACCTGCTCGGCCTGCCGGTCGCGGCCGACATGGACGGGCGGGTGATGTTCGACGTCCTCCACGGCAAGTACGTCGCCGCGACACCGCAGTACGAGCTGGACGACTACCACGAGATCTCGCGCGAGTTCATCGCCGTTGAACAGGAAACGGAATCGCTGGAGAAAAAACTCCGTGCCCTCGGCTACGTCCACTAGCCGCGGGGGCGTGACAATACTTCCCATGAAAAACACCATCAAGATCAACAGACTTGTCGCCGTGGTGGCCGCGGTGTGTATTCTGGCGACCGCGGGGTGCGGCGGCTCGGGCGAGGAGGGCAGCGACGCCGGGGGCGGTGTGGTCAGGGCCGCCCGCATCGTCGAGGTGTCCGACTGGGACGCGTGGCTATCGGGATCGGGCGGGGAGCAACCCCGCCCCGGGCACGTCGTGGTCATCGGCATCGACGGCGCCGCGTGGTGGTGGATCGACCAGCTGATCGAGCGGGGCAGACTGCCCAACCTGGCTCGGCTCAAGCGCGAGGGCGCGCACGCGTCACTGCGCTCGACGCGGAGTTTCGTCACGCCGCCCGCGTGGACGTCGATGTTCACGGGCTATCTGCCGGAACAGACGGGGATCTACTCGTTCGGCAAGTGGGTCAGCGCGACGCACCAGTTTCTCACCGTCAACTCCGACGACGTCAAGGTACCGTTCACGTGGGACGCCGCCTCCAGGGCGGGCCGGAAGGCGGGAGTGTTCAACGTCCCGATGACTTTTCCCGTCCACCCGGTCAACGGCGCGGTCGTGTCGGGCATGATGACGCCGATCGAGGCGGCCAACGCGATCCAGGTATCGCTCGTGACGGACGAACGGCTGGCGCCGCTGTTCAGGCCCGACCCCAGGGCGCGCAACTTCTCGCGGCCGGTGCAGGCGTCGGTGTCGGATTCGCTCAACATGTTTCTCATCGTCGTCCACGACACCGTCGACGACAAGGTACAGAAATACGATCGCGTGAGCGTGCGCATCCTCTCCAACGCCGCCGGCGACGCCGCTTCGCCGGAACTGGGCACGTACCATTTCGACACGGGAGAGTATTCACCGTGGCTCACGATCCGTTATAACAAGAACGGGACGGTGGTCCCGGCGCGCACGCGGATAAACCTGAAAGTGGCCGGGGAGGGCGAATTCGACCTCGAATTCAGCCAGACGATATTCCCGATAGACGAGCCGTTCACGCACCCTCCCGAGCTCCGCGACGTGCTCACAAAGCGTTTCGGATTTTATCTCCCGACGAAGTTCCTCTCGAAGGAAGTCGTGCCGGCCCTGACCGAAGACATGGCCGGCTACCTGTCGTTCTTCTACGACTACGAGCGGATCATCTGTGACGAGGAAGATGTGCCC
>CBDVDJ010000575.1:0-2678 GCA_965372695.1 uncultured bacterium | reverse complement strand
CGGCCGGTTGGCGGGGTCAATGATATCCCTGATCAGCGTGGAATACTCCTCCCGCCCCTCCTGCACGAGGAGCCGATGGATATCGGGGTTGGCATCGGGCGGAAGTTTCGAAAAATCGCCCGTCCTGCGTGCCTCGTTGGCGATCCGCGTCAACTCTTCGGCGTTACC
Organism: uncultured bacterium; assembly: GCA_965372695.1. GTDB lineage: Bacteria > Krumholzibacteriota > Krumholzibacteriia > WVZY01 > JAKEHA01 > CBDUWU01. The sequence continues at coordinate 2,510 of CBDVDJ010000575.1, read as the reverse complement.
GCTCGTGATGGGCAGCGGTATCTCACGGATCCCCCCGGGCAGACGGTCCGCTCCCCGGGCCACGACCTCTTCTTCATTGAGAAAACTAGCTACCGTCCGGATTCCGAGCCCGGCCAGTACCGCCACGTCTTCGTCACTCAGATTGTGGAGCTCACCCGAACGGTACACCTGGCCCCACTTCACAACCCGACCGTCGACCGTCCGATAACCGCCGAGGTCCCGGAAATTTGACTGGCCGTCGAGTTCCACCCTGCGAGATTGTTCTGCGTCAGTGGTCGCGCCCCCAGTATCGTCTCCCGCCTTCTGACAAGCCGAAAAGAGGGTAAACATTGCGATGAGTAACAGGATGTGCGGCGACGGTAAACGCTTCACTTCAAATCCTCCGTAATAGTAAGTATATAAGCGTGGCATCCTCGCATTATATCACAAGATAGGCCCTTTGCAACAGAGGACATATTTGTCGTAAATTAGCCAGATAGCGCCGGGTCCGGGACACCGCGTCTGCGTTTTTGTTGCCTTGAACAATCTTTTATTTTGTGGTATAATAACACGTTACAGAAAAGCTGAGTATCGACGCGTACAGGGGAGTGCGTGACTTCGGCACATGTTTCCGCCACGACACATTCAACACTCGCCCACCTTCGCGCCGAACCGTAAAACGAAGTCGCCCGATCTACGTGCGACGGCCAATGCACCCTGTTTGGGAGAAACGCAATGTCAAAGACAGCTATGGGTGGATGTATACTGGTGGTGCTTCTTGGCGTACTGATGACCGCCGGTGTCGTGCTGGCGGACGTATGCCTGATGGCCTACCCGACGGGTCCCTGCGAATATCATTATTCCTCGCTTGATAAATATACGGTGGGCCCCGGGGACCCGCTCTATGATCCCCTCTTTGATCTCGGTGGTGAAGTATTGATCAAGATCGACCCCATCGACGGGGACGGGGTTGCCCTCGATGTTTACCAGGCCCCGGGTTTGACAGGCTTCGTGCTCGACGAAGTCAACCAGGGCTACTTCGCCCTCGGCGTGAACTATGACCTGGTCATCGACGGATACAACAAGAATCCGACGACTTATACCAACATACTGCTCGTGTTCGACGGTATCGTGCCCGAGGGCTGCACCCCTCTTATCACTGTGGACGGTAACCCGGCTTTATTCGACGCCGGACTCGGATACTACTATCCGATCGGCGACCTCGTCGTGACGACCCCGACGCCGGTTGGAAACGCCTTCTCGGACACGATTACACTGTCGATCGGTCTGGAGCTCTGTACGGGCGTTCGGGTCTGGGGCTTTTCCGACGCGAACTTCAACCTGATGCACGACCTGCCCGGGGAGTGTTTCACGGCTTTCTCTCACGACGTGACGGTCCCCGCACGGGAGACGACGTGGGGAGCGGTCAAGACGATGTATCGTTAGGTATCGCGGCACGTTCTAAAATACTCGGCAAACGTCAACGGCCTGTACCCTGAGGTTCTCTCGAGGTACAGGCCGTTGGAATTTTCAGGGTGTATACCCTTCGAAGCTCAGGGTGTATACCAGATCGGCGACGTGTAGGCACGCTCCTGCGTGACCATCGGCACTTCCGGCGGCATGGTAATGCCGTAGCGATACTGCTCGTACGCAGTCCAGCGCGGCGTCGGGATCTCGAGCACCCGGACGTAGTACGCGGCGCGGTGCTTCGCGTCGAAGTCCGGATCGGTCCAGGTGGCGATGAGTTCGGGGGCGCCGATCGTGTTCGTCCAGGTGGCGTTGGCGACGTCTACCGTGTTGCCGACCGGCGGCAGCTTGCCGTCGGCGCCCGGTTTGCGGTCGCCGGACCACACAACGTCATAAACCTTTTCCTTGCGGTCTTCTTTTCCTTCCAGCCACACCTTGACGATCTGTATCCGGTCGAGGTTGCCGGAGAGCGCGTCCTTGAGCGCCGCAACGAGAAAGGTCGGTGATTTGCCCTCCGGAGCGTTGCTCAGGTCGCCGCCCATGGGGACGCCCTTTGCGTAGCCGACAGCCGCGGGAAGCCGGTTCTGCGCGTCGGCTTCGGTGAATTCCCATCCTCCGAAGAACCGCACGAGCATCCGCGGCCCCGTGGTCGCGTAGGTCTCCTTGCGCATCATCGCGTCGAAGAGCGCCTCGCGCGTGTTCCCGGTGGCCCACACGCCAGCGTATCCGGACGCGACCATCGACCAGCTCTCGTACTTCAGGTCTCCCATGGACGCCATCGGATGCTCCCAGCGCTCCGCGCTCGGCTCGCAGCCGGAGTGCTTGCCGAAGAAATTTTCTTCTTCCGCCGTGGCCAGGCCGGTGTGGCTGTCCGTCGAACCGATCATGCCGAACTTGTACGGGTTGACACCCAGCTTCTGCTCGAGTTGCAGGCCGACCTGGAGCCCCGAACGCGCATACTCGTACTGGAGCATGTCGTTCTCCTTGGGAACGCTCAGGTCGAGGTTGCCCTGGTCCCAGGTTTCGTAGTCGGCGAACTCGTCGTTGGGCGAAAGAAACGGGTG
>CBDVDJ010000574.1:0-2679 GCA_965372695.1 uncultured bacterium | reverse complement strand
ACACTCTAGCAGAAAGCCCCCACTCGGTCTTGAATTAAGTGATCGCCGCGTGATACCATTAGTGTCTACGGCGTAACCCATGCCCGATTTTTCCAGCGTGCAGACGGCGCGCATACAGTACCTCGCAATTGCCGCCAGCATTGTCCTCATTGTCGCGATCATCGAGCTGATCCGGCGCGGGCGGCTGCGCGAAGAATACGCTTTTGTCTGGCTGGGCGCCGCGGTCGTCTTCCTCGTCCTGTCGATATGGCGGGAATTGTTCGACGCACTGGCCCGGTTCCTCGGCATCGCTTACGCGCCCGCACTGCTGATACTCGTCATCCTGTTCTTCGGGTTCATCTACCTGCTGCACTTTTCCATCGTCATTTCCAGGCTGACCTCCGAGAACAAGAAGCTCGCGCAGGAACTCGCCATTTTCGCCAAACTCGTCGAGGAACGGTCATACCGTGATGAACCAGACGACCCCGACGGATAACACGGCCGCCGGAGACGGTGCGCTGGCGATCGTTCCCGCGTACAACGAGTCCGAAAGCATCGCCGGCGTGGTGGCCGACCTGCGCGCAAATGTGCCCGGTTGCGACATCGTCGTCGTGGACGACCATTCGACCGACGACACGTCGGCGCGAGTCCGGGCCAGCGGCGCGGGCCTGTTGCGGCTGCCGTTCAACCTCGGCATCGGCGGTGCCGTGCAGACGGGCTTTCGATACGCCCGCCACCGCGGCTACCGCTACGCGTTCCAGTTCGACGGCGACGGCCAGCACCCCGCCGACCACGTGCCCCGTCTCCTCGCTCCCCTCGAGCGCGGCGGGGCCGACGTCGTGATCGGTTCGCGGTTTCTCGAGGGCAAGGGCTTTCAGAGTACCGCGCTGCGCCGCGTCGGAATCCGGATTTTCGAGCTCCTCAACCGCGTCACCTCCGGCTGCCGGATCACCGACACCACCTCGGGCTTTCGCGCTTACAACGACCGGGCGATCTCGTTCCTCGCCGACAACTACCCCAGCGATTATCCCGAAGTCGAGGCGATCACCCTGCTGGCGCGCAACGGATTTCGTATCGTGGAGGTCCCCGTCGTCATGCGCGACCGCCAGGGCGGCGTCTCGTCCATCGGCACCGCCCGATCCCTCTATTACATGTCCAAGGTCACGCTGGCCGCGCTCATATCGACCGGAAAACGCCGGGCTTGATTCCCTGCGCCGATACTGCTATAATACTCCGATTGTAGCCTCATAAGAGGGTAACATTGACGGAAATCAAGCCGGGACACGCGATGAAAAACAACAAAGTCACGATCAAGATTCCCCGCCCCCTGTACAACAAGATACAGCAACTTGTTGAAGATTCAGGGTTTAACTCGGCGACGGATTTTATTGTCTATGTCCTTCGCGACCTGATCAGCGAAACAGCTGCCAGCCGGAACGACGCGGACGAGTTTTCGCCCGAGGAGCTGACCGCGCTCAAGAAGAAGTTACGGAATCTCGGTTACCTCTAGGACGCCTTTCACGGAGAAAGCCCATATGCCCGAAAAACTGGTCGTCATCGGCCTGGATTGCGTCACGCCGCAGCTGCTCTACGGCCCGTGGTTAGATGAAATGCCCAACACCCGCCGCCTCCTCGACGGTGGATTTCACGCCAACATGGTGTCGACGATTCCCCCCATTACGGTACCGGCGTGGATGTCGATGATGACGTCCAAAGATCCGGGCACGCTGGGGATGTACGGATTTCGCAATCGGGCTTCGTACGACTACGGCGATCTTTTTACCGTCAACTCCAACTACGTCAAGGAAAAGACACTCTGGAACTACCTGTCGCGCAACCGGCTGCGCTCGATCGTGATGGGCGTCCCGCTGACCTACCCGCCCAAGCCGCTCAACGGGCTGATGGTGACGAGTTTTCTCACCCCGAGCAAGGACGTCGACTACACGCACCCCCCGGAGCTCAAACTGCGGCTCGACGAGATCGCCGGCGGCGACTACATTATCGACGTCAAGGATTTCCGGAACGAAAACAAGCGGGGTACACTCGAGCAGATCTACCGGATGTCGCGGGCACGTTTCAAGGCGTTTCGTCGCCTGCTGAAGGACGAAGAGTGGGATTTCGCCATGATGGTTGAAATGGGTCCGGACCGCCTCCACCACGCCTTCTGGCGTTACCACGACCCCGAACACCGCCTCTATGAACCCGGCAGCGAGTTCGAGGACGTCATCCATCAATACTACGTCTACATGGATACTGAGCTGGGGGCGACGCTCGACGCACTCGCACCGGACACGTCGGTCATCGTGGTATCCGACCACGGCGCCAAGGGTATGCACGGCGCTGTCTGTATCAACGAGTGGCTGATCGAGGAGGGGCTGCTCGCCGTCAAGAACTACCCCGAGACTCCCGAGCGCCTGGGTACGGATAACATCGACTGGGAGAAAACGCGTGTGTGGGGCGACGGCGGCTACTACGCGCGGATATTTCTCAACGTCGAGGGGCGCGAACCCAATGGCCAGATCCCGGCCGGCCAGCTCGAAGAATTCAAGCGCGAACTCAAGGCAAAGCTGGAGGCGATTCCGGACGAAAACGGAAACAACATCGGCACCAAAGTGTTTCTGCCAGAAGACATCTACCGCGAATGCAAAGGGACCCCGCCGGACCTGATCGTGTATCTCGGCGACCTCGACTGGCGCAGCG
>CBDVDJ010000573.1:0-2690 GCA_965372695.1 uncultured bacterium | reverse complement strand
CGGAGTTTATCGAGCCCTATCTCGGCAAGCGCGCCGACATCGACCGCCACCCGTTCGCCGCGCTCAACACGGCGTTCATCCGCGACGGCGCACTGGTGTTCCTCCAGGGCAACATCACGGTCGAAGACCCGATCCACATCGTGTACGCATCGACGGGCGACGGCGAAGCGACGGTGTCGCACCCGCGCTCCCTGATCGTGGCCGGCGAAAACAGCCGGGTGACGGTGGTGGAGAGTTTTCTGGGTGCGCACGAGAAAGAAGGCGTCTACCTGACCAACCACGTATCCGAGTTCTTCTGTGGAGATAACGCCGTAATCAACCACTGCAAGATCCAGCGCGAGAGCACCCGCGCCTACCACGTGTCCGCGCAGCAGGCCGTCGTCGACCGGAACGGCCGCTTCAACACCGAGAACATCTCGATCGGCGCGGCGCTGACGCGAAACGACATCGAGGTCTCGCTCGAAGGCGAAGGCATCGACTGCCGCGTCGACGGCCTCTACCTGGCCACCCGGCGCCAGCACATCGACAATCATACGTTCATCCGGCACGCCAGCCCCCACTGCCACAGCCTCGAGGGCTACCGGGGCATTCTGGACGGCAAGGCGCGGGGCGTGTTCAACGGGCGGATTTTCGTCGAGCGCGAAGCGCAGAAGACGGACGCGAAGCAGTCGAACAGCTGCCTCCTGCTCTCGGACGACGCGCGTATCAATACCAACCCCCAGCTCGAGATCTTCGCCGACGACGTCCGCTGCACACACGGCGCCACGGTCGGCCAGCTCGACGATGAAGCTGTGTTCTACCTCCGTTCGCGGGGTATCCCCGACGAGCAGGCGCGCCACATGCTGATCTATGCGTTCGCCGCCGAGGTCTTCGGGCGAATCAATGTCAAACAGGTACGCGACCGTCTCGAAGCCGACCTCTACGACTGGCTCTCGACGGCGCCCAATATCTAGCGAGGATTTTTGATTATGAGCGGGCAGACCAGATCATCCACCCGGGACCTGGGTTTCGATGTCGACAAGGCGAGGGCCGACTTCCCCATCCTCCACCAGGAAGTATACGGGAAGCCGCTCGTCTATCTCGATAATGCCGCCACGACGCAGAAGCCGCAGGCGGTCATCGACGCGTTGACGCGCTACTACACCGGGGACAATTCCAACATCCACCGCGGCGTCCACGCGCTGAGCATGCGCGCCACCGACGCGTATGAATCGGTCCGCGAAACGGTGCGTTCGTTCATCGGCGCCGCCGACACCGACGAAATCGTCTTCGTCCGCGGCGCGACCGAAGGAATCAACCTGGTCGCGGCCACCTTCGGAGCGGCCAACATCGGCGAGGGCGACGAAGTCGTCATCACCAACCTCGAGCACCACTCGAACATCGTCCCCTGGCAGATGATCTGTCAGGAGCGGGGCGCCAACCTGCGCGTCGTCCCCATGGACAACCGCGGCGTACTCGAAATCGACGCGTACGAGAACTTGCTCACGCCGCGCACAAAGATCGCGGCGCTCTCTTACGTGTCCAACGCGCTGGGTACGATCAACCCCGTGTCGGACATGATCCGCCTCGCCCACGAGCGCGGGATCCCCGTCCTCCTCGACGCCGCCCAGGCGGTGCCCCACCTGCCCGTCGACGTGCAGGCGCTCGGGTGCGAGTTCCTCGCGTTCTCCGCGCACAAGATTTACGGCCCTACGGGCACAGGGGTGTTGTACGCGCGCAGGGACATCCTCGAAACGCTGCCCCCCTACCAGGGCGGCGGCGACATGATCTCGATGGTCACCTTCGAGAAGACGACGTATAACAAGATCCCGTACAAGTTCGAAGCGGGCACGCCCAACATCGCCGGCGTCATCGGCATGGGCGCGGCACTCGACTACGTCACGGGACTCGGGTGGGACGGACTCGTCGCCCACGAGGAAGACGTTATTCACTACGCCGTCGACGCCATCGGCGGCCTCGACGGGGTTCGGCTCATCGGAACGCCCGCGCAGCGCACCGGCGCCGTGTCGTTCGAGATCAAGGGCGTCCACCCGCACGACGCCGGCACGATCCTCGACCGCGAGGGCATCGCGATCCGGGCGGGCCACCACTGCTCGCAACCGGTAATGGACTTTTACGGCGTACCGGCCACCGTGCGCGCCTCGTTCGGCCTGTACAATACGCGCGCCGAAGTCGACCGCCTCATCGAAGGCATCAAGAAAGTACAAGAGGTTTTCGCGTAATGGACGAAATGAGGGAGCTGTACCAGGAAGTAATCCTGGACCACTACAAACACCCGAGAAACTACGGCAAGCTCGACGGGGGCCTCTCGTCCGAGGGCTACAACCCGCTGTGCGGGGACCGCATCACCGTGTACATCCTTCTCGACGGCGAAACGATCGAGGACTTGCGGTTCGAGGGGAGCGGCTGCGCCATCTGCACGGCCAGCGCCTCGGTGATGACGGATTCGCTCAAGGGCAAAACACTCGGGGAGGCGGAAGAACTCTTCGGCCGGTTCCACAACCTGGTAACGGGCGACCCGACCGAAACGCCCGACACCGAGGGCCTCGGCAAGGTGGCAGTATTCTTCGGCGTACGGGAATTTCCCGTGCGGGTCAAATGCGCCACGCTCGCGTGGCACACATGTCGCGCCGCCCTCGAGGGCAGAACCGACGCTATTACGACGGAGTAGAACCTGGAAGAAAACAAGA
>CBDVDJ010000572.1:0-2691 GCA_965372695.1 uncultured bacterium | reverse complement strand
CGCAATTGAGCGGCGATATCTTCCAGGGTCTGCAATTCGATGCCACCGGTCGAGTTGAACTCGTACCACATCCCTTCCCGATAACGCGATCCATCACGCGAGGAAGTCGAGCACTTGGCCTGGATAAGTGAGATGACCTGGATTTCGGTGTGGCCGTTCGAGCGGGCCATTACGTGCAGTTCGAGTTTGTACCGGGTTTCCTCGATCCAGCGACGCCCGCGACTGACGTCTATCGTGGCGACGTAGTCGTTATCGGTCAGGTTCCCACTCATGAATCCGGTCTTCACTAGACCGTTTTCTTTGTCGATCAGTTCGACGGGGACCGAATACTCATCGAGCACGTCCTGGACAGCGTCCCACGCAACTTCGAATGGCACCTTGTACTCTCTGCTGATCGGTCCTGTCGGGTTGGGATCTTCGGTGTCGGTTTCGGGCGTGGATTTTGAATAGCAGGACGACAGGCATACAACAACGAGCAGTACGATAGTGATTCGCGGCATGCTCTCCCCCTTTTTCTCAGCGACCATGTCCGCGCTTCGACAATCATACCACAGCAGTCTCGAGATCCGCTACCGGGGAGCGAGCCACCACCAGCGAAATGTCCGGTCGGGCCAGCGCCCTGCCCTGCCCCTCTCCTCGATCCTCCATCCGGCACCCCTGAACGCGCCTTCGAGGTAGGATGCGCGCAAATGCCGGTAGGGCCCGAAGTGGTAGAGCTTGTTGCGTTCGTAGACGTTGGCGCGTTTCAACAGGCGGTCCACGCGGTACGACACGGCGCGCAGAGTGCCGGCGGTAACGGACGTCACGAACAGCCGGCCGTCGTCGCCGGCCAGACGGGCGAGATTTCGCAGGAGGGTTTCTCTGTCGGGGAGGAACTCGGCCTTGAACACGAGCGACAGAAAGTCAAACGAGGCGTCGCCGCCGGTCGCCGCCTCGTGCCGCGGTGTCAGCAGGATCGTGTCGAGATCCGGCAGCTCCCGCCTGAGAAGCTGGGGAAAATAGTCGGAGTAATCGGCGGTCGACACGTGCAGGTCGAGCTCGCCAGCGCGCTTTTGTAGCGCGCGTATGAAACACCCGTCGTACGAGGCGACGTCGAGCAGTTTTCGACCGCCCGCACCCTCTTTGCCGGTGTGACGGGACGCCAGCGAGGTGAAAATATTGGCTGCTTCGTCTACCATGTCGCCGTGGTAAAGGCTGATCCGTTTTCTGGGCGCGTACACGGAACCGATTCGCTCGCGGTAACTGATCAGCTTTTCCATGGGCCAGCGATCGACGTTGGTCGAGGTGATGAGCTCGGCGGCCTTCCTTTCGAATTTGTTGATGTGCAGATAGTCGTCGGTCTCGAGCCTGACGGTTGGCTCGTGCGGTACGCTGTCGTCGGGAAAACCGATACTCATCAGGCCCGTCACTTCGAAATGAGGGGGTATGCCCAGTATCTTCTTGATCGCGTCGTCGCCCCTGAATCCCGCCATCCAGCAGGCTCCCATCCCCCTCGCCGTCGCGGCGAGGAAAATGTTTTCGATGGCGGCGGCAAGACTCTGGAGCCCCGCTCTGCGTCCACGCGAGAACCTGGTGTCGTCGATCGCGACGATCAGGGCGGGCGCCCACGAGACTTTGTGGGTCGCCGCATCACCGATAGCTTTCAGGGTGCTGTCATCGTCTACGTATATGAATCCGTAGTGCTGGAGGTTGCAGGAATTGGGGGCGTAACGCGCGGAGCCGATGAGTTCCCGAATCTGGTCCGTGTCGGGTTTCACGTTCGAGTAGGCGCGTGTCGACCGCCGGTTCTCGAAGATCCTTTTGAGATATTCGTAGTCTGAGTTGCGGCTGCTACCGGCCGCATCGGTGCTATCGGTCGTTGAGTAGTTCTGTGAATCGTTCATCGCTGTATATTTTCTCTCGATTTTCCAATGCCAGCCACGCCTTGACGGATAAAACGAAAAACTTTGTTTTGCACGTGGTATCGACCGGCGCTCCGGAATCGATATCCACCCAGTTGGCCATTCCACACCGCATATACATGTGAGTCTTTACCGCCTCCATTATATCCTCGGCGGCCTGTCCGTATATCCTCGACCCCGTCAGGCATTCCAGCTTCAGCAACGCAACGGCGAAATCGGTCTGGGAATCCGACATGGCGCGGCGCGAATACTTCCCTTCCCGGTGATGGGGGATCAGCCCCGTCCGCCCGCGTGATTCGAGCCATGGTGTCGCGACGGAAACGGCCATATCGAGGTACGACTGGTCGCGCGTCTCATGGGCGATGTCGCACATGAGGTCGACGACCTGGAAATTGTGGTCCGTGGGGCCGATCGTGATTCCGGCGCCCTCCGTCCACTGCATGGCGATCATGCCGTTATCGGCTCGCAGGACATCCCGACAACCGCGCGTCCACTTGTCGATAGCGTCGACAAGGGTTCTTTCCTTTGTCGCTTTCCAGACCGCGAACATCGACGCGAGAGCGTTGGTGTTGTGCTTGAACAGCGTGGCCGTCCGGCCTTTTGTCGGCTTTACTCTCGAGGCGGCGGTGTTGAAAATCCAGGGTAACAGCCCGTTGCTTCCGGGCCCCTCCACGAAAACGTTGGGAAAAAGACCGTTTCGTTCGAAGAAGGGATCCGAAATCCAGCCGCGCACAATACCCAGCGCTACCTCGACCGGATCGCTGCCTCCGCGGGGTGGTTCGATGGCTGC
>CBDVDJ010000571.1:0-2697 GCA_965372695.1 uncultured bacterium | reverse complement strand
GCGGCGTGCATGGATTGTCTCCCGATGCGGTCTATGCCGTCGGCGAAAACGGGACGATGCTCAACTACGACGGAACCAGCTGGAATCCGGTCGGCTTCGGATTTCCGCCCGACAATCTCAGCCTTTTCGACGTATGGGTCAGCGGCCCCGACTTCATCACGGCCGTCGGCGCCGACTGGTCAATGGGCTCGCCCGGGGTGATCGTGTTCTACGACAACGATAGATGGACCAAATTCGACCTGTGGCACCCCTATCTAACGTCGATTCATGGAATGCGGGCCGACTCGCTGGCGATCGGAGCAAGCGACGGTCAGTTCATGTGGTTTTTCAACCGCAGCATGGTATCGTGGCACGCGAATGATATCGTGGGCGACGAGATTCGCGCGATCTGGGGAGCCGGTCGCGACGACCTGTGGGTCGGAGCATACGAATACGACAACGTGCTCTTCAAAAACACCGGTGCCCTCGAGCACAACGACGGCATACAATGGACAGACGCGACGGGGATACCCATCGACTATCCCGTGCAGGGGCTTACCGGCGTCAGCGCGAACGAAGCCTACATGTGCGGCGAGGGGAACACTCTGGCGCGGTTCGACGGCCTCAACTGGACCCGCCTGAACGACGAATGGATCACGGGCGAACACCTGAGCGCGATCTGGGGGCAACCGTCGGGCGAGCTCTGGGCGTTCGGCAATCAGTCCACCACGATTTACTACGACGGTACCGAATGGTCCATGCCGAGGATGCCCCCGCACAACGGCATCCGCGCCGCGTGGGGTTTCGCCGACTCGATCTACGCCGTGGGTAACAGCGGTACGATCCTCCAGTACGACGGAATCGGATGGACAACAATCAACCACGGCCTGACGACCAATTCACTCGAGTCCATCTGGGGCACGGGACCGGACGACATCAGGGTCGGCGCCGGCTCGGGTCAGATGCTCTACTTCGACGGTGCCACGTGGGCACTGCAGGACGTATGGGAGCCCAGCTACGGCCCCGCGCGTTCGTTGTGGGGCAGCGCACCCGACGACTGGTACGCCGTCCACTATAACGGCGCCCTCCACTACGACGGCACCGGGTGGTCGAAGGTCGAGCTCGACGGCCTGGGGGTCAACTGGGTGAGCGGTGTATCGGCGACGGAAGTCTACTTCCTCAGCGGCGGCGGGCTCGGCCCGATTGCGGCGAGTAAAGAAAAAGGCCTCGACAAGGTCGGCCGGACACCGGCGCGGAGCAACCTGATGCGCTACAACGGCAGCGACTATTCGTTCGTCCTTCGCGACGTCGGCGCCTACCTGGTCAAGGTGTGGGCGCTCGGGTCGAACAACATCTTCATGCTCGGTTACAGCAACGCCAGCGTCCCACTGATCGCGCACTACAACGGCAGCGGGTTGTCGATGGAAGAGTTCGGCGTGAACGCGTACAGCGAAGGTTTCTTCTGCACGGGGCCGGGTACCGCTTACACGGCGGGAAGCGGGGGAACGGTGATGCGCGCGACGGCGCGGTAAATGGTGGCTAGCGGTTCTGCTCGGCGAGGGTCCGGCGCAGGACGGCGAGCATGGCGAGATCCTTGTCGCGGCCGAGTTGTTCCTTGAGACGAATCAGCGCCCTCAGGGACAGGACGTCGACGGTGACGTCATCCGAGAGTTGGAATTTGACGCTGTCCGGTATCAGCTCCGGATAACCCAGGCCGTCCCCGATGGTCCCGAGAACATCGAGCGGGCCGGCATCGGTCATCAGCAGTTGATGCCCTCGTGACGCGAGGTGGCCGGCCCCCGGCGTGATGCGCTGCGAACCCCTTCCACGATAGAACGCACCCAATGACTCGAGCGCGCATACGAGCCGCGCGATGTTGCTCTCGTCGCGCGATTGGACGATATCGAGGTCGAAAGTCGAAACCGGTGCACCGTGCAGCACCGCCCCGACACCACCGACAATGATGAAATCCACTTCGTATCCAGTGAGGACTTCGAGGATCCGGAAGAAATCAGCCCCGGGTCTGTCCATTACGAATCCTTATGACAGAGTCCACGTGTTGCTGCAGCGCACGCAGGCGCTCGGCCGGCGTCAACGAAAGCGTCCAGCGAATGAGTGATACGTCCACACCGTCCGCGCTCTCACAGAGCGGCGCCGGCTCTCGTCTCTTCACCGTAACATCGACGTCGCACTCGAGGACTTCGAGCAGCGCGAGAACCTGATCGACAGATTTTCTGTAGTTGCCGTGGTCGAGTATCCGGTAGAGCTGGCTTGCCGATGTACCAAGGCGGCGGGCGACCTCACGCCGGCTCAGCGGAGATTGTTCCGCCCTGTCACGGGCCTCACGGACGAGTTCGTCGAGGATGCCTGTTCTGACGCGGGCTGGTGGAGCGTTGTACTCGAGCACATGGTCGACGTGAACGGTGCCTTCGATACCGGATCGCAGGACGTAGGTAAACGACTGCTTTCCCCAGTCCCGGTCGACGGACGCGTCCCTGACGACATCGGATCCCGATGGACGGACGCGGAGACGGGAATACGGGTAATGAAAGACGCGGTTCCCGCAGGTCACCTCGAACGCCTTTCGGTGATTATTGTATTGCACTCGGCGGATTTTCATCTAAATAAACGTTACCATGGGCGGTAACATTTATCAAGACGTTTCAGCGCACCAGGACCATCTTGCGAACAAAGGTCTCGCCGGCGTAGACGAGCCTC
>CBDVDJ010000570.1:0-2701 GCA_965372695.1 uncultured bacterium | reverse complement strand
ATCAGAGATCGGAAAAGTTGCACTGGCTCAATCAATCCGGCATATACGAACTGTCCGAGACGACGGCGATCGTGGGGCACGACGGGTGGGGTGACGCCCGGGTGGGCAACTTTGACACCAGTACGGTCGAGTTGAGCGATTTCTTTCTCATAGACGAGCTGGCCGGCCGGGACCGCGACGGGCTGGTCCGCGTGCTCCGCGAATTGGGCGACGAAGCGGCGAACCATTTTCGATCGGTGCTGCCGCGGGCACTGGAGACGCACCGCGACGTCATTGTGGTGACGCACGTGCCGCCGTTCCGGGATGCCGCGTGGTATGACGGGTTGGCTTCCAACGACGACTGGGCCCCGTTTTTCTGCTGTCAGGCCGGCGGCGACGCGATCAGGGACGTCGCGTCGGAGTTCCCCGACGGGCGGGTGACCGTCCTGTGCGGACACACGCACGGCGAAGGCGAAGCAGAAATCCTCCCCAACCTGCGCGTACTGACCGGGGGCGCGCGCTACCGGTCACCGCAGATCCAGGCCGTCCTCGACCTCGACTGAGGACACCTCGCGCTCGTTACTACTATAATGAGGAGTTGACGGACTCAGTTCCGCTGAGATTCGGGTGGGGTTGGCTCGATGAGCTCGCTGTAGCGAGGGTCGTCGCGCAGATCCCGCAGGTGCGGCTCCGCTTCGATCCTGCGCATCGAATAACCGTTGTCGATGGCGTCGCCGATGTATTGCAACGCGAGTTCCCGTTCGCCCATCCATTCCCATGCGCGGCCGATCTGGTACAAAAGGTCGGCGTCGCCAGACGCGCGCGGGTCCGACGTCTCTATGATCGCTTGTGCGGCCGACCGGTCTCCCAGAAAAGCGTAGTAACTCATGAGATCTCCCAGTACTCCGGTGTCTTCCGGAGACTGGGTCCGGGTACGCTCCGCCTCTTCCGCGGCGCGGCGGTACAAAGGTGACGCTTGTTTGCGCCGGTCCGTGGTCCAGAACAGAGCCGACGCTTCGTTGGCGAGGTTGCGATAAGAGAATCGGTCGGTGGGATCGCAGTTCTCGAACGCGAAATGGTGGTAATACGCGGCATCGTCGAACCAGCCTTCCAGGTAGAGGAGTGTTCCCAGGCTGGCGGCTGTGCTGCACTCGGGGTGGGTCTCGAACGACCGGGTATAGAGCTTGCGCGATTCTTCCCAGTTTTCCTGGCGGAAGCGGATGGCGCCCAGATTGTTCAGCGTCGACCAGTCATCGGGTGCCATCCGGAGCGCTTCGTTGTACTCGGACACCGCTTCGTCGATGCGCCCCGTGGTGAGGTAGAAATGCCCCAGCGCCCGGTGGCCGGCGTAGTAGTCGGGTTCCGTGTCGATCATGCTCCGGTAGGCCGCCTCGGCTTCGTCGAGGCGGTTCTGCGCGGCGAGAATATCGCCGATTTCCCGGCTCGCCATGGTGTGCCGGGGATTCAGCGACAGCGCTTTTGTGTAAGTCTCCAACGCCTGTTTTCCACGGTTCGTTTCTTTGTACACTCCGGCCAGTGTCATGTGCGCGCTGACCAGAGATTCGTCGAGTTTCAGAGCCTCTCCGCAATTGGCCTCCGCGCGCGTGAGCCAGACGGCTTCGCCCGTGAGTCTGAATTTTTCCTGGTATGCGTCGGCAAGGCAGGCGTAAGCCGGAGCGAATGAGGAATTTTCCCGCACCGTCTCCCGCAACGAGGCGATGGCGTCGTCGACCTCGGCGCCCGTATCCGAGCGGCGCAGGATGCCGACGCCCTCGAGATAATTCTCGTAAACGCCGGCCATGCCTTCCGGCTGTGGCGCGGGCTTTGACTCCGGAGGAGAGTCGACGTCGAGCAGGTCGGCGACTGCGTCGTAGACGTCGGTATGGAGCGAGTGCGCGGATTCGCGGCGAAAATCGATGTGCTTCGATTCGATGGGTGTCAGCGTTTCCGCGTCGAGGACGTTGAGGGTGAGCCGGTAACCGTCGCCGTAGCGTTGAACCGAGCCGGCGAGGAGCCGATTGACGCCGAATGCGCTTCGGGCGTCGGCGGCGCCCTCCGTCATCCCCGGCGCCGTTTGAGAGTAGGGGAGCACCCACATCGACTCATGGTACGGCTCGAGGCCCGCCGCCGTCGAGGCGACCTGCTCCGACAAACCGCTCACAAAATCGTCGCCCGGCTCGTCGCCTGCGCGGTTTTCGAGCGGGAGTACGGCAACCCGGTAGAGCGTTTCAACATCGGCCGGCTGCCGGTCGCCGCCGAACCCCTGCCAGATGACCACGGCCGTTATGATGACGGCCGTAAGCGCCGCCGCGGCGGGCCAGAAAATGCGCCCGAGCGTGGACGCCGATCCAACGGCGGGTGTTTCCTTGAGCGGGCGCGTAAATAACGCACGATCCATGCGGATACTGCCGCTGAGTATTTTCAGTTGCTGTATGAACTCGTCCAGGGACTGGAACCGGTTTTCAGGATCCTTCTGGAGGCAGCGTTGGACGATGTCGGCGAGGTGCGGCGGGCAATCCGGCCGCAGCTCCAGAAGCGGTTCGGGTTCCATGGAGAGAATCTTGTATAACAGGCCCGCTTCGACGACGTGATCGAAGGGGCGCCTTCCGCCGATCATCTCGTACAACATCACGCCGAGCGACCAGATGTCGGACCGCTCGTCGCCGTCTTCGAAGCGGAGTTGTTCCGGCGACATGTATGCCACGGCTTCTATCTTTGTACG
>CBDVDJ010000569.1:0-2705 GCA_965372695.1 uncultured bacterium | reverse complement strand
CGATTATCTCGCGATGATCCCCGGACAACAGGCCGACGGCGGCCCGCACGATGGCCCTGCGCTCTTTCCGCTCGAGGTCCTGCAGCGGTGTCGGTGACGATGATGCGAAGCGCTCGCGGTCCGGGCTGTCCTCGTAGTACAACGACGTCGTATGCCTTGGACCACGCTTGACGAAATTCAGGCAATGGTTCTTGACGATGCGATACAGCCACGGATAGAAGGGACGGTTTTCGTCGAAGCGGTCCCTCGCCTGGTATGCCTTGATGAAGGCGTCCTGCGAGAGATCGCGCGCGTCCTCGGCGTTTCCGACAAACCCGTGCGCCACCAGAAAAGCGTCCGTCATGTAGTGCCGGACGAGCGCCTCATACGCCGTTTTATTGCCCTTTTTCCAGTCGATGATCACGTCTCTCTCGTTCTCGAGCACCTCTGTTAACCTCTATTGTAATTAACGAGTTAGACCCGCATGTGGCCTCGACCCGAACCACCCCGCGAGCCGTATGGTTATCTATACATCCCTGGACCGATCTTATTCGGTCGGATTATTTTACACCATCGCACTCTTGCTCCGCCACTGGAACCGGGGTTTGACCCCCCGGCCGGGCGGGACTACAATCGGCCCGGTGTAACACTATGGAAGATCGTGTGAAAACCCGGCTGGTGTGGGCGCTGGCGCTCTCGGTTTTTGCGGCGGAAGCGATGCTTTTTGTCCGCTGGATCCCCGACGACGCGTTCATCAGCTTTCGCTACGCGGCCAACCTCGCGGCGGGCAACGGGATGGTATTCAACCCCGGTGAACGCGTCGAGGGAATGTCGAATCCGCTGTGGACGGCACTGCTCGGCGCCGCGACCCGTGCGGGCCTGGATACGGTGTGGACGGCGGTAACGCTGTCGCTCGCGTGCTCGCTGGTGTCGATTATAATGACGTTCAGGCTCTTCGCAGCCGTGCTCGACGCGGGCAGTGCCGCGACCCTGGCCGGGACCGGGTACGAGGGCGAACGCCGGCGGTTCTTCGGGCTGCGAACCGTGCTGGCCGCCGGACTCGTCACATCCCTCCCGATGATTTTCTACGCGACCTCGGGGCTGGAAACACACGCCGAGGGGGCGCTGCTGCTCGCCGGAACCGTGCTGCACCTCGAAGCGCGATGGCGCGGCGGCTCAGGCCGGATGATCGGTTCGCAGGCGGCGCTTCTCGGCGTCGCACTGCTGCGCCCTGAGGGGATCCTGTTCCTGCTCCTGGGCAGCGCGTTCATTCTTGCCGGCGGCGCCGCCGCGCGTAAAAGCCGCGCCGCATGGGGCGCGGCGGTCGTGCCGCTCCTCGTCTTCGCCGTCATCTATACATGGAAAGCGTCGTACTACGGCGCGCTGCTCCCCAACACCTACCTCGCCAAGCCGGGCGCGTCCATCGGATACCTCCGGCCGATCTGGCGGGGCGCATTTTATCTCGTGCGTTATTTCCTCGTGAGTGGCCTGGTGCTGTTGCTCCCCTTCTGTGCCATCGCATTCTCCGTCCGGCGACGGCGCTACGCCTGCTCGTTCATCGGGGCGCTGGTCGCCGCCCAGTTGGCATTTATCGTGTTTGTCGGCGGGGACGTGTTGAGGTTCGACCGCTTCACGGTGCCCATAATCCCCATGTTGTTCGCGCTGGCGCTGGCGGGTTTTGTTCGACTCGACGCGCTCTCGCGCGTGCGATCCCGCCGGCTTTCCATGGCCGCGGCGGTATTTTGCGTCACACTGATGGTGGGGCTCAACACGGGCCGGGTGGCGATCGCGATCCAGAAAACCTGCATACACGACTGGATGCACGCCAGGGTCCACCGCGCCTTCGGCGAGTTTCTGGGCGAGGCGCTGCCGGGCGGGTCGGTGGTGGTGAACGAGGTCGGGGCGATCGCCTACGAGTCGGGGCTGATCACCTGGGACATGATCGGCCTGACCGACGCGGAAGTGGGCCGGATTCTCTACGAGTCCTACCACCGTTACGGGGATTCGGGCACACCGTGGAGCGTACCCAGAATCGCCGACTACCTCCTGTCACGGAACGCCTCCTGTATCGTCGTCCCCTCCTACGGGCCCGTCACCGTCGGGGCCGGCGCTCCCCCGGCGGGGTTCATGCACCCGATCTGGGAAGGCGTCTTCACCCACGGCACTCTGGCGAACCGCTACCGGTGCTGGTTCCGTCTGCGAATTCACGAGGACAAGTACTGGAATGTCTTTATCCGCAACGACATTACCAATCCGGGCGCCGAACCGTCGGCCCTCGCCCGCACCGGCCGGCCGTGTATGACGATTGAGGAATGCGGCGCCGAACGCGGCGATTAGGGATTGCGAACAACCGGGGCTCTGCGTTAAGGTAACCCGGTCAAAAAAAAACCCGGAAGAATCAACCCCTATGAAGCACGACAAGTTCAACCAGTTCCTCGTTTCGCACCTTGCGCACATCGAACCGTTGTCGCGAGAAGCGCGTATCGCGTACTGGAGGGCGTCCATTTCCGGGGACAAGAAAGACTTCGACCGCTATTCGGCGCTGGATGTGGCGTACAAAAAGACATATGCGGACAAGGTCACGTTCGACATGCTGGGGAAGTGGCGCGATCAAGGCGAGACGACCGATCCCCTCGAACGCCGGCAGCTCGACATCCTCTACCGGCAGTCTCTGCGCAACCAGATCCCCACCGATTTCATCGAACGGATCAGCCGTCTTTCGAGCG
>CBDVDJ010000568.1:0-2714 GCA_965372695.1 uncultured bacterium | reverse complement strand
TGATCGGCAAAACCATCTCTCATTACAAGATCCTCGGTAAACTCGGGGAAGGGGGGATGGGTGTTGTCTACAAGGCCGAGGACACAAGGCTCAAACGCACCGTCGCTCTCAAGTTTCTTCCGCCATTGCTGGCCACACAGGACGCCGCCAAAAAGAGGTTCATTCACGAAGCGCAGGCGGCATCGTCACTCGAACACCCGAATATTTGTGCGGTTTATGACATCGGAGAGGCTGCCGACGGTCAGATGTTTATAGCGATGCCCCACTACGAAGGGGAAACGTTGCAGGAAAAGATTGCCAAGGGACCGGTAGAGGCGGGAGAGGTCATTGACATCGTGGTGCAGCTGGCAACAGGCCTGGCCAAAGCGCATGAACAGGGAATCGTCCATCGCGACATCAAGCCGGGCAACATCTTCCTGACCAAAGACGGGCACGTCAAGATATTGGATTTCGGTCTGGCCAAGCTTGCCACGCAAACGCGACTGACGAAGAGCGGGACGACAGTGGGAACTGTAGCATACATGTCTCCCGAGCAGGCGAGTGGTGGTGATGTCGATGCGAGGTCGGACATTTTTTCGCTGGGTGCAGTGTTCTATGAGCTGCTGACCGGAGAGGTTCCTTTCAAGGGAGACCACGAAGCGGCAATCATCTACGGCATCATGAACAACGATCCCGAGCCCGTGCAAACCTGTCGCGGTGATATGCCGGAAGGGCTCCAGCAAATCTTCGACACTGTATTCAAGAAACCGGTGGATGAACGATATCAGACTGCGCTGGATTTCAGGGACGCGCTTGTTGAACTGGGGTGGCACACCGGTACACAGAAAGCGCGCGCCCGGGGCACGGGTGCTGTTTCGCGGTCGCCCGTCAGGCGAGCCGTGCGGTGGATTGTACTGGGGGGAGCTGTACTGGCGCTCGCGTTATTCGTAATGAGAAATAGTCTGCGCTCCCCGTCGCATGATCCCGATCGATCCATTTCTCCGACCTACAACCAGCTGACGTTTACGGGCGATGCCCGGGATCCGATTATCTCTCCGGATGGACAGTTCGTCGCGTACTTGCGCGAAACCGTAACCCGGACGGAACTTCTTGTGCGAGACGTGGGAGGTGGAGAGCCAATCGTATTGCTGGACGGTATTACCTTTGTGGGGAGCCTTCGCTGGTCCCCGGATAGTTCGAAGCTATTAATTGCAGCGATCAGACGCGGCGGCGGAAAAAACATTCACATTATACCGCGACTCGGTGGATCTGTTCGCCGCCTCAAGTACTACCTTATTGCGGACTGGTCGCCGGACGGCCGTCGCCTGGCTGTGACCTGGAAGCCCTGGAAGAAGATATCGTTCGTTGACGTTTCAACGGGAAGAGAGGATGAGAATTCACTGGACCTGGAGTTCCCCTTCACCTGGATCAACGACCTCGATTGGTCGCCGGACGGCAACCGACTCCTTGTACACATAAGTCCAGAAGACGGTGGTCAGGAGGTCTGGACGATCGGAAACGAAGGGGGTGATCCCATCCTGGCGGTAAGGGAACGAGAACTGCTGTCGGCACGATGGGCTCCATCGGGCGGGTCGATCTACTATGTTGTTCCCAGGGGCGCAACCGAAGCCCTGTGGAGGGTGGGAGTCGATCCGCGGTCTGGAGATGTCACAGGCGAGCCGGTGATGGTTCTTGGTGGTATCACGGGTTTCGGGCCGCATCTTGAGTTCAGTAGCGATGGTAAAATGTTGACGTACGCACGGAACCTCGTTGACCGGGACCTATGGCTATTACCGGCTGATAGAAATCAGGAAGAGGGGGAATCGGTCCCCACACGACTGACCAGTGGGACAGCTGTTGATGATTGGCCATCGATATCTCCGGATGGGCGTGAAATCGCTTTCGTCCGTGTGATGGGGGAAACGTCGAACATATTCATTATGCCGATCGAGGGCGGTGCTGCAAGGCAAGTCACGTTCATGGACTCTGAGAGCTTCTGCCCGGACTGGTCGCCGGATGGCCTGGACATTGCGTTCGTCTCCAGTGAGAGCGGCGAAAACCGATTGTGGAAAGTGAGCGCGAAGGGTGGCGCTGCGAAGGTATTCGAGAACACGCGGGCCGGTGAAGATCCCCGGTTGATGTGGGCGCCCGGCGGGAGTATTTTCTACGGTACGCCAGCGGGTCGAAATTACATGATACTCGATCCGGATTCTGGCGAAGAGACGCCACTCGTTGCCAACGAGGACGTCGGTTGGATTAACGATCTGATGGTCTCCCCCGATGGGAATAGCGTAGCTGTGATGTGGAATCGACCCCGGAATGGCGGAGACGGTCTCTGGATTATCTCGATGGAGGATTCATCCCAGGTATTTGTGCGTCCGGGGTACGATCAACTTTGTGGGTGGAGTCTGGATGGCCGGTGGATCTACTACGCTAACGTCCCCAGGATCGGCAGGGTCAGAGTGGACGGTAGTAACACTGAGGTTATTCTATCGCTTCCGTTCGAGGACATCGGTGAACATCCACTGGTTACGATGACCCCCGACGCCAGAAATTTTGTGGCAGGATTCGAAGTCAAGCGTCCTTCTGACATCTGGCTTGTCGAGAATTTCGATACAGCCGTTCGCTAGATTATTGTACCAATACCATCTTTCGTGTTTTCTCGTAGCCCGGGGCCTGCAGCCGGTAGAAGTAGACGCCCGAAGCCACGCTCCGGCCCCGATTATCTCTCCCGT
>CBDVDJ010000567.1:0-2720 GCA_965372695.1 uncultured bacterium | reverse complement strand
GGCCGTGTTGATGATCAGATCGGCACCCTGGATGGCGGTGTAGTCCTTCGACCCTGTCAGACGAATGTCCTGGCGGATCGTGGGCAGGCCCTCGGAAATATCGAGACACTTGCCGATCGACACCGACTGTTTCTTGACGACTTCCTGGCGTTCCGGCGGATCATCCGGGTTGACGAACGGAGCCGGATCGGTCAGGCCCACCTCGCGCGCCAGGCGGCGATTGGCGATCTCCTGTACGAGCACACCGCCGATATAACCCCCGCCGATAACGCCGATTTTGTTGAGCATCATGATCTCCTTTCAAACGATGAAAGTCCCCTCTCGGCTCGGTAACGCTTTATATATTATTGTATTACAGCGGGTCGAGATTGAGGCGGATTCGATTGGTCCTCCCGCAGATCATACTCCCAAATACCGCTTTGCTTCAACATAAACGTCTAATAAACGTCTATCGGCAAACCTCTGATTCGTGATAGGTTCTACGCTGTTTGCGTGCGCTCCCGACGGACGGGCCGGTACACACCCCGATTGACAATGACAAAAAACCCACGCCACAAAGAACGCCCGGTCCGTCACGGTCCCTACCCTGAACTGACCCTTCCGGCACTCCTCGTCGGGTACGGGCTCGGCGTGTTGATCACCGTCAGCATCAGCTACGCCGCGCTGATCCTGGGATTTACCATCGAGGGATCCGAGATAGCCGCGATCCTCGGGTTCGGCATCCTGCGCGGTCTCATGGGCCGTACGAGTATCGTCGAGAACAACATCAACCAGACGATCGCCAGCGCGGTCAACGGCGCCACCGCCGGCATGATGTTCTCCATTCCGGCGCTTTTCATCCTGGGACACGGCGACAAATTCGATCCGCTGCTCCTCACTTTCGGGTGCATCGTGGGCGGCATACTCGGGATCGCCTTCATCATCCCGCTCCGCAAACAGATGATCGACTTCAACCGCCTCGCGTTCCCGGGCGGGATCGCCGTGGCCGAAGTCCTGAAGTCACCCGGCGCGGGGATGCGCAAGGCCATGTACCTGGTCGCCGGCGCCGCGATCAGCGCCGGCCTGCACGCCGTGGTCAACGTGACCCACTTCGACAACTGGGGGCTGGGCGCTTCGGTTGGGGCCCCGGACTACCTCAACATCACGCTCTACATATCGCTCCTGACCGTCGGCGCGGCCTACCTCGCGGGTAAAGGTGGCATCTACTTCGTTGTGGGCGGATACACGTGCTACTGGGTACTCGCTCCGATCCTGGCCGCCCAGGGCTACATCCCGTCTCCGGGTGAACTCGAAGCGGGGCAGAGCGTACCGGTTTTCCTCCGGGGCGAATATTTCCGTCCCATCGGCATCGGCATGATCTTCGGCGGCGCCCTGGCCGGCATCGTATGGGCGGTGCCGTTGATCATCAGCGCCGTACGCAGCATGCAGGAAGCGTCACGCACAAAATCGGTTCTGTCGCGCGACGAGATGCCGATCAAGCTCCTGTACGCGGGTGTCGCGGGCGCCTTCGTCCTGCTCGTTTTCATCGCCATCCGCAGTGTCGATGAGATGGGCATCCTGCGCGGTCTGCTGATGGCCGTTTTCGGCACCTTCTGGATCTGGATGGCCGGCGTCATCGTATCCGAGTGCATCGGCCGGACCAACTGGTCGCCCACGAGCGGAATGACCCTGATCGCCGTCACGATTCTGATCTTCATCGCTTCCTCGGCCGGCGGGCTGGACAAGATCCCCACGATCGTCGCGGCGGTGATGGTGGGCGCGGCCATGGGAGCCGCCCTTTCGCAGGCCAAGGACCTGATGATGGACCTCAAGACGGGCTACCTCGTCGGCGCCTCGCCGCGAAAGCAGCAGATCGGCCAGTTGACGGCTGTGTGGCTGGGACCGATCGTCGTCCTGCTGGTGATTTTCATCCTCCACCGGGCGTACGGCCTCGGGAGCGAGCGACTGCCGGCTCCCCAGGGCCAGGCGCTGGCCAGCATGATCGAGGGCATACTCGGCGGCGACATCCCGCTGCGCAAGTACATCGGAGGCGCGGGGCTGGGAATGCTGCTCAGCTCCTCAGGGATCGGAGGCCTGGGAGTACTCGTGGGTCTCGGCTTCTACCTGCCCTTCAACATCGTTTTGACGTATACGGTGGGGACCCTGCTCCGCTTCACCACCGACTGGAAGCCGGGCCGGCAATTCTCCAACGACGTGGGGATTCCCATGGCGACGGGCCTGATGGTGGGCGAGGCCCTTATCGGCGTCGGCTTCGCCCTCAAGCAGGTCCTTGCGGGGATCGGGGGATGACATGAAGTTATTCGGTTTTATACTCGTCGCCGCCGGATTCCTCGCCGGAGCGTACTTCCTGACGGGGGCGGGCGGGAGCACGCTCGGGGCCGGCTTCGCCGCGGCGTTTGCCATCGCCACCGCGGGGGTCGTCATTCTGCGCGTGGTGACGCGGCAGCGGGTGAGCGCGAAGGAAAAAGTCACCGCCGAAGTCCGGACCACCGAGGAGACCCTCGCATTGCTCATCGACGGGGTCGGGGAACTGATCGATCGGAAGGACTCTATCGACGTCTACGACTTGCCGGCGGAAATCGACCGCCGCTTCGTCGAGCCTCTGGCGCGCTTCGTCGAAGCCCGCGAAAGCATCGCACAAGCCTACGGCCTGCCCGCCTATGCGTCGGTGATGAGCCACTTCGCGGCCGGGGAGCGGTACCTGAATCGTGTGTGGTCGT
>CBDVDJ010000566.1:0-2724 GCA_965372695.1 uncultured bacterium | reverse complement strand
CGACTTCGGTGTATCCGGCCTGAGAAATTGCACCATACGGTCGCCGGGAGACGAGTTTTACATTTCCCGGGTGGCAGTGTCACCCGGGCGCGTCCTTCCCGGCGAAACGGTAAAGGTGTCGCTGGGATACGAAATGTCGGATGGGCTCGCTTACGGCCTGCCCTTTATCGTCCACATCCGGTTCGACCACGAGTCGATCTCGGGAGATGTGGAGGGATATCCGATGGACAAACACGTGAGGCGCTTGCGCGAACGACGCAGCGGCCGCAAGTTGAGGTTCCGGTTCGATCACCGGCCGTTCGGCGGGCTGCTCGCCGCCGACCGCTGGCCGGCGGCGGTGATGTTCTACGAGTCTTTTCCCGTCAAACTGCCGTCGACGCTGGAACCGGGACGATACACCGTGGATATCAGCATCGCACGCGAGACGCGGCTGCCGAATTTCGAGTTGAGGGACTTTGTATTCAACCAGGACCAGTATTCCGGAACCCGTTGCGTGCAGATCGAGGTAACGCGGCAGCTGGAACGATGAACAATGATTGACGTCTGTTATCTCGTCGATGCGCCGTTTCTCGGAGGGGCGGAACTCTACGTGTCGAGGCTCGCCACCGGGCTCGACCGATCGCGGTTTCGCGCGCGCGTGATCATGCGGCGGCCGTCCGATCCCGGCACCGGGCTCGATGAATGGCGCGGCGGCCTGGAGGATGCGGGCGTACCCGTGTCGATGTTTGCCATGGATATACCCTGGCGGCCGTGGCGGGCGGTGCCCGTGTGGCGCGCGATCGTCGCGGCGGCGCCCCGGGTCGTCCATGTCAACCTGCCGGGGCCCCAGGACGGACAGATGGGTCTCCTCGTACCGATGTCGAGGATGGCCGGTACGGGCGGGGTCGTGGTGACCGAGCACCTGCCGATGATCGTGCCGACGCGCAAGCGCGGTTTTCTGAAACGCATATCCTACCGCTGGGTCGACCGTGTCGCGACGGTGTGCCAGGCCAATGTGACGTATCTGGTGAACCGGCAGCACGTCCCGCTCGAAAAGACCGCTGTCATCCATAACGCCCTCGACTCGTCCTACGGCGCGGCGGTCGGTGAATCGGCGGCGGTGTTCGAGCGGTTCGGGCTGCCCGCCGACAAGACACGGGTGACGTTTGTCGGGAACCTGCTGAAGCACAAGGGCCTCCACCGCGTCATCCACGCGCTGGCCCGGATCGCGGATCGCCCGTGGCACCTCGTCGTCGTTGGCGTGGGCCCGGAGCACGACGACTGTGTCCGCCGCCTCGAGCAGGAGGGACTGCGGGACAGGGCGACGTTCCTCGGCCGGCTGTCCGGAGGGGATGTCGAGAGGGTGCTCGCCGTGACCGATGTGTTGACGCTTCCATCGACGCAGGAAGGGATGCCATACGTGATTCTCGAGGCGATGGCGTCGGGGGTGCCCGTGGTCTCCACCGCGGTTTACGGTATTCCCGAAATGGTCGTTCACGGCGAAACGGGGCTGCTCGTCGAACCGGGTGACCGCGACGGTCTGCGCGACGCTCTGGCCGGGCTGATTGACAGCCCGGAGGAGAGAACCCGACTGGGGATCGCCGCGAGGCGGCGGTTCGAGGAACTGTTTACGCTCGACCAGCAGTTGCGCCGGATCGAGGCGCTGTATCTCGACGTGGCCCGGCCGGGGCCCCGGCGGTTCGCCGCCGCAGGGGGTGACGAAGATGAATGAGCCCCGCAAGAAGATCCTGATCGTCAAGCCGATCCTCCCGTACCCGCCGGACCAGGGGACCCGGGTGGTGTCCTTCGACCTGATCCGGACTTTGCAGCGCGAATTCGACGTCACCGTGCTCGCCCGGCTGCTCGATCCGTCTGAAGAGGGACAGGCGCGCGAACTCGAGAAGCACTGCAGCCGGGTGGTCGGTGTCCCGGCGCCCAACCTCAGGTCGATCTTTCACCGGATCGCGTACAAGGCCTGGTACTCATTCGTGTCGTTGACCCGGCGGCGCTCGATGAAGCGCCTCTACGAGTGCCCGGGCGTGTTCGTCGAGGCGGCGCGCCGGCTGGCCGGCGAGGACTTTGACTGTGTGGTCCTGGAGTACTGGCAGATGTATCCGCTGCTCGACGTGTTCCCCCCCGAAAAGACCGTGCTGCTCACCCACGACATCGAGACGCGCGTCAATCGCCAGAACGCGCTGATGGAGCGTAACCTCTTCAGCAAGGTGGCCAAGGTCCGGCGCTGGCTCGTGGAACAGCGCGAGGAAATCACGGCTTACCAGACGGCGCGGCGCGTGCTGGCGCTGACCGGGCGCGACGCCGAAGCGGTGAGGAAGTTCAGGCGGGGCGGCGCCGCAACGGCCGGCGACGGGTCACCGGAGATGCCCGGCGGCGTCGGCGTCCTGCCCGTCGGCTTCGACACGTCGATATACCAGAAGAGGGAGGAGGGGCGCGACCCGCGTGACGTCCTCTTTATGGGTGAACTTCGGGCCAGTTTCAACCAGGACGCCCTCGATTACTTCGTACGCCGCGTCGTGCCGCACCTCGACGACGTGGCGGATATCCGGATTACGGTGGTAGGAGGCGATCTCCCGCCCCAACTGGAGTATTTTGCCCGCGATCCGCGTGTCGAGGTGACGGGCCGCGTGCCCGACGTCCGGCCCTACCTCGCCCGGACGTCGTGTCTCGTCGTTCCGCTTCGATTCGGCGGGGGGTTGAGGATCCGGATCCTGGAGGCGATGATGGCCG
>CBDVDJ010000565.1:0-2729 GCA_965372695.1 uncultured bacterium | reverse complement strand
TATCGAGTGGAACGGCGATGGAGTGATCGAGATTTCGTGCTCCGATCCGGGCATTCCGGTCGATGCGACCAACCTCTGCCACCGGGCCGTAGTGGCGATGCGCCGTCATGCGGGGGAGGATCTCGGGGCCCGGATCCACATAGAGAAGCGGATCCCGTCTTCGGCCGGCCTCGGGGGCGGCAGCGCCAACGCCGCCGGAGTGATTCTCGCCGTGGACCGGGCGCTTAAACTGCGGCTCCCCATGGAAAAACTCGAGGCGGTGGCAGCGGGGCTCGGTAGTGATATTCCGTTTATGCTCCACGGCGGGACCATGCTCGGGCGTGGCAGGGGCGAAATACTGACCCGGCTCGACGAAATGAAAGAATGTTATTTCACTATAGTGAAACCCCCGGTAAGTATTTCGACAGCTTGGGTTTATGAGAATCTCAATTTGGCGTTGACAAAGCACAAGCCGCGGATTAACCTGAGGATGGTAAATGCCGTTCTGGCAAGGTTTCCCGGAGTTACTGCGTCGTTCCGGAACGCGTTGGAAGATGTTGTTTGCCCGACCCATCCGGTCGTCTCCGGGATTCTGGACGAATTGCTGGCAACGCGGCCGAGTTTTGCCTCGATGTCGGGAAGCGGCTCTGCTCTGTACGCCATTTATGACAACGAAGCGCAAGCAGTCGAGACAGCTGAGCGGTTTTCGGTGAAGGAGTTCGTTTGCTCTGTAGCCACTCCAGCGAAGCGAGCGGTAGAAATCTCTGAATTAGAGGGATGAGTTCGCGGACGAGGGCGCTCAAAAGGGGGAGCTCGATGAATATCACCGAAGTAAGGATTTCTCTCAGAGACGACGCCAAGCTCAAGGCGTTTGCGAGTATCACGCTGGACAACTGCTTTGTTGTCCGCGGGCTCAAGATCATCGAAGGGAAAACCGGCACTTTCATTGCCATGCCGAGTCGCAAGCGCAAGGATGGCGAGTACCAGGATATCGCCCATCCGATCAATAACGACGCCCGGGCGGTCATGGAGACGGTCATCCTCAAGGCCTACAGGGAGGAACTCGAGAGTAGCGCGGTAACTGAACCTCCCGACGCCGAATGACGTCGAGCTGACGATGGATCGCTCGTCCCTTTTCGGGGGCGTTGCAACAGTTCTTAGTGGGGCGTCGACAAGTGGCAAGTCACAGGGTTTTGGTCCCTGCATCGGGGGTTCGAATCCTCCCGCCCCAACCAATAAGAGGGAACAATAAATATAGGTAGGCACCGATCTCGGACGGGTGGTTGCCTATCTTTTTTTTTCAGGAGTCGCACCTATGGACGGATTGAAAATTATCTCCGGTAATGCGAACAGGCCGCTGGCGGAAAAGGTGGGCGAACACCTCGGTCTCGAAATGTGTGACGTGACGCTGGATCGATTTGCCGACGGCGAAATCAGGTGCAAGATCAACGAGAATATCCGGGGTGTCGACGTATTTATCGTCCAGTCGACACAACCGCCGGCGGAGAACCTGATGGAGCTCCTCATCCTGATCGATGCGTGCTTCCTGGCGTCGGCGGAACGGATTACCGTGGTGATTCCTTACTACGGTTACGCCCGACAGGACCGCAAAGACCAGGCGCGGGTTCCCCTGACGGCCAAGCTGGTGGCCAAGCTGGTAGAGGTGGCGGGAACCAACCGCGTGTTGACGCTCGACCTCCACAGCGCTCAGATTCAGGGATTTTTCAATATTCAGGCGGATAATCTTTTTGCGGCGCCCGTGATGCTTGAATATATTAGGTCTTTACGATCAGACAACATGATGATCGTAGCGCCCGATGTGGGAAGTACCAAGATGGTGCGGGCTTTCGCCAAGCGGCTCAACGTCGAGATGGCCGTGGTCGACAAGCGCCGCCACGAGGTAGACCAGACCCAGGTCATGAATATCATCGGTGACGTCAGCGGCAAGGACGTTGTGATCCTCGACGACATGGTTTCCACGGCGGGGACGCTCGTGAACGGCGCCATAGCGATTGACGAGGCCGGGGCCCGGTCTATCACGGCGTGCGCCACTCACCCCGTGTTTGCGGGAGAGGCGTGCAAGCGTATCATGGAGTCGCCTATCAAGGAAGTCGTTGTCACCAACTCGGTACCGTTCGACCGGATGATGCAGTGCCCCAAAGTCAAGGTCCTCGATGTCTCGGAGCTGATCGCTGAAGCAATCAAGAGAATTCACTACAACGAATCAGTCAGTACGTTATTTGTTTAATCGACGCAATATTGCCGGCGGCCCCGTGGAGACGGGGGGGCCGGCGCGGAACAAAAGGTGATGCAACATGGAGATACTTAAACTGGAAACGACGATCCGGACGGACTCTGGCAAGGGGTTCACACGCAAGTTGCGCTCGACCGGGCGGATTCCAGCGATACTATACGGCCAGAAACACGACGCCGTCAGCCTGGAGATAGATGAGGCCGAGATCCGGACCGTTCTCCATCAATCATCCGAAAGCGCGATCATCGATCTGGTCGTCAAGGGCGACGAGTCCGGCGAGCCGGTCAATGTGATCATCCGCGACGTCCAGCGCCACCCGGCGACGGGCAGATTGTTGCACATCGATTTCCAGAGGATTAAATACGGAGAGAAGATCCGCGTCGAAATCAAGGTCGTGCTGAACGGGGTGCCCGTCGGCGTCAAGGAACAGGGCGGCATCCTCGAGCACGGTATGCGCTCGTTGCAGATGAACTGTCTCCCGAGCAAGATCCCCGAG
>CBDVDJ010000564.1:0-2745 GCA_965372695.1 uncultured bacterium | reverse complement strand
ATAGCCATAGCCATATTCCGGAGGATTCATGAGATGTCCACAATGACTTACGACCTCGCCAGATTCACGGCAGATTTAACGTACGACCAGATACCGGACGACGCCCGGTCGGCGGCCAAGCGCTTCATGTTTGACAGCGTGGGTTGCGCTTTGGGGGGGTTGAAACAGAAGGACACGCAGATTTACCGGAAAGTCCTCGACTTTCTCGGCGGTAACGAGCACGCGACGATCATAGGAACAGGGGAAAAGTCGTCACTCGTTCACGCCGCCCTGGTCAACAGCCTTCTCATACGGGTCATGGATTACAACGATATTTTCTGGATGCAGGATCCTTCCCACCCGAGCGATATCATCCCCGCCGCGCTGTCCGTCGGCGAATACGCCGGCAAGAACGGAGCGGAGATACTCACGGCCATCGTCATTGCCTACGAGATCGAGATGCGCCTGTGCGAATTCGCCGTTCCCGGCATTCGTGAGCGGGGATGGCACCACGCCACCCTCACCCAGCTGGCCTCTCCCTTCGCGGCGGGCAAGATGCTCGACCTCGACGTCGAACAGCTCGTCAACGCGGCGGGCATTTCCGGATCGGCGCACGGAAGCACAGGGTCCGTAACGGCCGGCAAGCTCACCATGATGAAGAACACCGTCGACCCCCTCGCCACTGCGGCGGGCGTCGAGGCGGCCCTCCTCGCGCGCGAAGGCTACACGGGTCCCGAGCACGTCATCGACGGCAAGGAAGGCCTCATGCACGTCCTCGGGGATGGCTGGGACAAATCAAAGATGCTCGACGGCCTCGGAACCGAGTTTCAGATCACCCGGTGCGGCATGAAGGCCCACCCGACCGAGGCGCTAACCCATGCTCCTATCACGGCCACCCTCGGACTGATTCGTGAGCACGGCCTGCGGCCCGACGACATCACCTCCGTCGAGATAAAGACGATCGCCCGTGCGGCGGACATACTTTCCGACCCGTCGAAATACGACCCGAAGAGCAAGGAAACCGCCGACCACAGCCTGCCATACTGCATCGCAGCCGCCTGCGCGCGAGGCAAGGTCACACCGCAGGAATTCGAAGACGCCAGCATCCAGGATCCCGCGATCCGCAAATTCCTCCCGTTGATCAAGGTAACGGCGGAACCGGAATACGAGGCGCTTTTCCCCGCCAAGCAGCCCAACCTCGTGCGCATCGGTACGGCGGACGGGCAGACCTTCGAGCAGTACGTCGAGTTCCCCAGGGGGCACGCAGCGTCGCCGATGGACAAAGAAGAGCTCATCGTGAAATTTGCCGCCCTGGCGGCTCCCGAACTCGACCGGGCGCAAGTCGAAAGCATTTACGAACTGATCGACGGGTTCGACCAACTCGACAACATGCAACCGTTCTTCGACGCGGTGAAGATCCGCTGATCGTTGAGTGCCGGCGGTGACGGTTTTGTCAGACAGCAGCCACAAGAATGAAACAGCCGAGTTCCGGCGGGCGGTCGATCGGGCCGCCCGCTGGATCGGTGAGTACTTCGAACACCCCGAACGCTTCCCCGTTCTGTCTCCCGTGGAACCGGGCGAAATACGCTCGCGTTTTCCCTCCACCCCTCCGTCCGGGGGGCGTCCGCTCGACGACATCCTCGACGACTTCGAGGAGCACATCGTACCCGGCATAACCCACTGGAATCACCCTTCGTTCTTCGCCTACTTCTCGATCACCGGGTCCTTCCCCGGCATCCTTGGCGAATTTCTCGCGGCGGCGTTGAACGTCAACGGGATGCTGTGGCGGACCTCGCCCGCTCTGACGGAACTGGAAACACTGTCACTCGACTACCTCCGGCAGATGCTGGAACTCGAAGGGCGCTGGTTCGGGCAGATCCTCGATACCGCTTCCACGTCGAGCCTCGTCGCCATGGCGGCGGCGAGAGAAGCGATAAACGGTCTCGACGTGCGGAAACGCGGGATGGCCGGACGAACCGACCTCCCTCGATTGACCGTCTATACGTCGGCCGAAGCGCACTCGTCGATCGACAAAGCGGCCATCGTCGTCGGTGTGGGTACCGATAATGTCCGCCGCATTCGTGTGGACGATCGATTCCGGATGGACGTCGGCGCGCTGGAGCAAGCGATCGAAGACGACGTCGCCGGCGGGGCACGCCCGCTCTTTGTCGCGGCGACTGTGGGGACGACATCGACCACCAGCGTCGACCCGGTCGACAAGATCGCCGACGTGTGCCAGCGCCACGGCGTCTGGCTCCATGTCGACGCCGCCTATGCGTGGGCGGCGGCTCTGCTTTCCGAAAAACGGCACGTCATCGCCGGCGCCGAGCGCGCCGACTCGATCGTCATCAACCCGCACAAGTGGCTGTTTACACCGATCGACCTGAGTGTGCTTTACTGTCGCGATCGCGACGTTCTCCGCAACGCGTTCTCACTCGTGCCGGAGTACCTGCGCTCGGACGACGAGCTCGACCAGCCCAACCTGATGGACTACGGGTTTCAGCTGGGACGCCGTTTCCGGGCGTTGAAGCTCTGGATGGTGTTGAATTACTATGGGGTCGAGGGTATTCGCGAACGGATACGCGGCCACATCGGCCTGGCGGCGGGATTCGTGGAATGGGTACAGAGACACGCCGATTTCGAGGTCATGGCGCCGGCGGAGTTCTGTACCGTGGGCTTTCGCCTGAATCCGTCCCGCCCGAACCTGTCGCCGGAGGACATAGACGATCTCAACGAGCGTCTCCTCAACGCCGTCAACGCCAGCGG
>CBDVDJ010000563.1:0-2748 GCA_965372695.1 uncultured bacterium | reverse complement strand
GGTCAAGGGGATCACGATGGCCGGTCTTGCCGTGGGTTGCGGCGAGACCTTAACGGGGATTTCGCTCGCCATACTGGCCGTCGGCGCCCCGGAAGTGAGGGGGCTGCAGGCAGCACTCGTCGTCGGCGGCGAAAACGTTCGCGGTATCAGCTTCGCTCCCGCCTACTTCACGATCAAGGGTGACAACGGCGAGATGACCGGGGTTTCCGTGAGCGCATTCAACCACATCCGCGGGTACCAGCGCGGAGTGGCCATCGGCGTGGTCAATTACGCATACGACATCAAGGGCATTCAGTTGGGAATTTTGAATCACGTCGAGAGCAACCCGCGTTACCTCAGGTGGCTCCCGATCTTCAATACACGTTTCTGAGAAATTCACTGATAGATTGAACGCAGGAAAGGCACGACACAATGTTCAACCGGACTTCCCGCCTCCCCGCTTTGTTAACCGTGGCGGCCACCGCCCTTCTCGTTCTCTGTGGCTTTGCGCCCCCTCCCGCTTTCGGCCAAGGTCATTCGGACTCACATTCAGTCGAGTCCCACGAATCGCGCGACCTCAACGCGGTCGGACTTTTTCTGGGCGCGACGACGAAATTCAAGGACCAGTCACACGTCGAGACCAGCTTCACGCTTGCCGGCGAATACGAGTACATCCCCGCCAGATGGAACCACGTATGGGGTTTTGCCGGAGTGGTGGAACTCATATTCGCCCACGAACTCGAAGGCATCGTCATGCCGCTGGTTTACTATCACTTTACCGAAGATTTTTTCATTCGAACCGGGGTCGGTGTGGAGATCGCCCGCCAAGACGACGCGGAATCCGCTTCCGCCTTCGCCGTCTGGCGAATAGGCGTGGGGTACGATATCCGGCTCCGGAATGTCATATTGGTCCCGAGTTTTGACCTGGATGGTATACGAAGCGATCCCGCCATCGCCTACGGCGTCGTCATCGCCAGAGAATTCTGAGGGTACTGGCCGCGCTTCGCGCGCTTACTGCCCGGCGGGCATCGCATGCGCGGCGCGGTAGACGGGAATGTAGGCGAACCCCACCAGTTTGTTGTGCTCCTCATCCCAGAGGCGAAAGCGGAGGCACTTCAGACTCTGCCCCAAAGTGATATGTTTCACCGTCTCGAACATCGGGTGGGATTCGTGGCAACTCTGGAGGTAGTAATTCGGAATGCGCGGGCTCAAGTGGTGAACGTGGTGAAACCCGATGTTCCCGCTGAACCACTGCAGGACGCGCGGCAGCTTGTAGAATGACGCTCCCTCCAGCGCACTCTGGACGTAATCCCAATCTTCGTGCCGCGTCCAGTATGTGCTTTCGAACTGGTGCTGCACATAAAAGAGCCAGACACCGGCCGCGCCCGCCACGACCATGATGGGCAGTTGTATCATGACGTAGGCCTTGAACCCGATCGTCAAGCTCGCCACCGTGATAATGATCGCAATGGCC
The DNA here is from genome assembly GCA_965372695.1 of uncultured bacterium. Taxonomy (GTDB): domain Bacteria; phylum Krumholzibacteriota; class Krumholzibacteriia; order WVZY01; family JAKEHA01; genus CBDUWU01. The sequence continues at coordinate 1,295 of CBDVDJ010000563.1, read as the reverse complement.
AGGTTGGTCTGCAGTGTGCTCATGCGAACGCGTGAGTTGGCGCCCGAATACCAGACCCTGTAGTGAAGCAAAAAGACGTACAGCGGTCCCACTCCCAGCAGAGTAACCGGGTTTCGATAGATCCGGTACCAGATCTGCTTCCAGCGCGGCATCGCCACGTACTCCTCGACGGTCACCGTCCAGATGTCGCCGTGCCCGCGGCGATCCAGGTCGCCCGCGGCCGCGTGGTGCCTCGCGTGTTCATAACTCCAGTGATAAGACGGGAGAAACGGCAACAACGTGGTGAAGAATCCCACGATCCTGTTGGCCTTCCTCGACTTGAAGAACGAGCCGTGGCCGCAGTCGTGTCCGATAATGAAGCTCCTCACCAGAAATCCCGCTGCGGGAACCGCCAGAGCCAGCGTTATCCAGTAGGAGACATCGAGCGAGAGGTACATCAGATACAGCAACGCGAAGTACGGAACGATCGTATTGGCGAGCTGCCGGAGACTCCGGTAAAGACTCGGAATCTCATATTTTGCGACGACCTCGCGCCAGGCGTGCCGGGTGACTTTCGATTTCGCGGTCTCGAGCACAGTCGCGACATCCTTTCTTGAACCCTCGGGATAAATACAGCCTCGTCCGTCGACGCAAAATCCGTACCGTGCGCGGTGACTGATTCGGGAGAACTATGATACGATTCGCCGGAAGATACCAGTTTGATATTGAACTGGAAAGCGGATTCTCTCCTGTATCGCCGCATTGCGGATCATAAGGTGAATATATCGACATTCCACCGGCATCCCGGGGCAGGCGCGTCCGTCAGTCGAGCAGCTCGTCGCGCAATCGTTTAATGTCGTCGCGGGTCAACCCGAGCCCTTCGCTGAGATAGTTTTCCACCGAGCCATATTCTCGTTCGATTTCGTCGAACGCCGCGTCGATATAGGCCGCTTCAAGGATGTAGAACGCCCGGATGTTGGTCATGTCGACTTCTGACTCGGAAACTCCGAGCGTCACAGCCGCAGCCTTGCGCAGGGCCTCGAGACGACCCTCGACCTCGGCCGAGCGGCAGGTGTTGGAAAGTAGATAGTCTTCCCGGATCGTTTCCCTGGGCACCCCGAGGGCGGACAACAGGATTGCCGCCGCCGTCCCGGTGCGGTGAACACCGTGGGAGCAGTGGAACGCCATCGGCCGGTTCGCGGGGTCAATGATATCCCTGATCAGCGTGGAATACTCCTCCCGCCCCTCGTGCACGAGGAGCCTGTGGATATCGGGGTTGGCGTCGGTTTCTCCTGGTCGACACGCTCGGCCACCTG
>CBDVDJ010000562.1:0-2754 GCA_965372695.1 uncultured bacterium | reverse complement strand
TCCAAGCGTCCGCTGATGGGACGCGTCGCCCAGAAGCTGTCCGATCACGTTTACGTCACGATGGACAACCCGCGCTCGGAGCGAGTCGAAACGATCATTGCCGACATCCTCTCCGGTGTGGACGCTTCCGCCGGGGGAGTGGAGGTCGAGACCGACCGTGGTGCGGCGATCCACCGTGCCATCGATCGGGCGGGTGCCGATGACGTCGTGGCGCTGCTGGGCAAGGGGATCGAAGAATTTCAGATCGTCGGGGACGAGAGGGTGCCGTTCAGCGACAAGATTGAAGCCGGGGACGCCCTTGCACATTGGAGGGCCAGATGAACGTCCGGTCGCTGGAATGGGTTGCCTCAACGCTGGCCGCGGCCGACGACGGCCTGCTGGTAAGAAGCGGCGTGGGTGACCGCGGTGAGAACGGGTGGACCGGCGCCGTCGTCGACAGCCGCGCCGACTGTTCGGGCCGGTTGTTCTTCGCCCTGCGCGGCGAGAATGTCGACGGCCACCGTTACGTGGCCAACGCGTTTTCGGCGGGAAGCGCCGCGGCGATTATCGACGACGAGTCCGTCTGCCCGGACCTGGAGAGCGCCGGGATACCGTACTTCTTCGTCGAGGACAGCGCGCGCGCGCTGCGGGAGCTCGCCCGTGCGTACCGGGCGCAGCTCGAGGTCCGTGTCATCGCGATCACCGGGAGCGCCGGCAAGACCACGACCAAGGAATATGTCCGGCATATCTTGAAGTCGAAGTACCGCGTGTTCGCCAACCCCGGCAATTACAACAGCATGATCGGCGTGCCGATCACAATTCTCGAAACCGACGGCGATAACGAATATCTGGTGTCCGAAGTCGGCGCCAACCAGCCGGGAGAGGTCGGGTTTCTGGCGGAGATGCTCCAACCGGAGATCGGAGTAATTACAAATGTGGGCGATGCCCACGTGGGCATGTTCGGTTCTGTGGAGAACATCGCGCACGCCAAGGCGGAGCTCCTCGACCACATCGCCTCCCACGGGTGCGCGGTGCTCCCGCGCGACGACGCCTGGTTCGAGTTCTTTTCCGGCCGGACCGCCGCGCGCACGGTGGCATTCGGCCGCTCGGAAAGCGCCGACTTCATCCTGTCGAACGTCGGCCCCCGCCAGGACGCGGGCGGGATGTCCCTCCAGGTAAACGGCGAAGAGCTGGAAGTGGGGGCTGTCGGTGAATACAACGCCCTCAACGCGTGTGCCGCTTTTGCGGTGGGCGATGTCTGCGGAGTCGAGCCCTCGCGCATCCGCGAAGCCCTCGCCGGTGTCGCGCCGATGCCGGGCCGTGGACGCGTGCACCGCGCGGGTGGCGTGACGGTAGTTGACGAGTCGTACAACGCGAGCCCGGCCAGTATGAGCGCGTCGGTGAAGATGCTCGGTTCGATGGAAGCATCCCGGCGCACGGCCGTTCTCGGGGACATGAAGGAACTGGGCGGGCACTCGGACGATCGTCACCGCGCCCTTGGCGAGTGTCTGGCGGAGGCGGTCGTCGACGCCGTTTTCTGGCTCGGGGACGAGGCCGCCCCGGTCCGGGAAGGGTACGAGCTCGCCGGTGGCAGGTCGGATTTCAAGGCGTGTAAAACTCTCGACGAGCTGACGACCGAAGTCGTCGCCTACGTGCGCGCCGGAGACGCGGTACTGGTCAAGGCGTCGCGATCCGTCGGGCTCGACGGTTTCGTCGCCGTTCTGCTCGATCGACTCGAATCGAATACGGAGAACTGATGCTATATCACCTGCTGTATCCGCTGCACACATATTTTTCCGCGTTTAACGTGTTTCGATATATCACGTTTCGCGCGGCTTACGCGATGGTGACGGCGTTGCTGATCAGTTTTATCCTGGGTCCGATCCTGATTCGCCTGTTGCAGAAGATGCAGGTCCATCAGCCGATACGCGAAGAAGGTCCGCGGTCGCACATGGCCAAGACGGGCACTCCGACGATGGGCGGCCTGCTCATCCTGAGTGCCATCCTGATACCGTCGCTGTTGTGGTGCAACCTGGCGAACCCGTACATCCAGATCACACTGATCACGACCGTGTGGATGGGGCTGATCGGATTTCTCGACGACTGGCTGCGTGTGATCAGAAAACGGCCCAAAGGACTGGTCGGGAGATACAAACTTGTCGGGCAGATGACATTGGGGTTGGGGTTGGGGATTTTTCTTTACCTGAATCCGTTCGTCGAGGACGCGGGGACTTTGACTTCAATTCCGTTCGTAAAGGGACTCTTCATCAATTTCGGCTTCGTGTATGTGGCTCTGGTGATGTTTGTCCTCACCGGGGCGAGTAACGCCGTCAATCTGAGCGACGGCATTGACGGCCTCGCCATCGGGCTGTGTACATTTTGTTTCGCCGCCTTCGCCGGGCTCGCCTACCTGAGCGGTCACAGGGGATTCTCTGACTATCTCAATATCATGTACATGCCGGGCAGTGGTGAACTCAGTGTCTACTGTATGTCGGTGGTTGGCGCCTGCCTCGGTTTTCTCTGGTTCAACAGCCATCCCGCCGAGGTTTTCATGGGGGACACCGGATCCCTGGCACTGGGTGGCGCGCTGGGCGTTGTCGCGGTCCTGCTCAAGAGGGAATTGCTGTTGCTTATCATCGGCGGCGTTTTCGTTGCCGAAACACTCAGTGTCATTTTACAGGTGGCATCGTTCAAATTGAACGGGAAGCGCATATTCCGTATGGCGCCGCTCCACCATAACTTCGAGCTTTCGGGGTGGCACGAGAGCAAAGTTGT
>CBDVDJ010000561.1:0-2760 GCA_965372695.1 uncultured bacterium | reverse complement strand
CGGAGTCTTGCCCGACTTGACGGGTGTATCGGCGTTGCTCGTGCTCTCCAGCACGAGGGTATCGTTCCCGTTTTTGACCAGCCAGGCCCAGCCGGAACCGAATGTGCCAACCGCGGTTTTGGAAAACTCATCTTTGAACCCGGCGAACGAACCGAACGCCGCGTCGATGGCGTCCATCAGTTTGCCGGCGGGCTCGCCGCCCCCCTGCGGGCTGAGGCAGTTCCAATAGAACGTGTGGTTCCAGACCTGGGCGGCGTTGTTGAAGATCCCTCCCGAGGCGGACTTGACGATATCCACCAGTTCCATCGTTTCGAATTCAGTACCGGGAATCATGCGATTCAGGTTGTCCACGTACGCCTGGTGGTGCTTGCCGTAGTGGTAGTCGATCGTCTCCGCGGAGATGTACGGCGCCAGGGCGTCTTTCTCAAACGGCAGTCCGGGTAATTCATGCACCATTGCGGGACTCCTTTGTTATAGAGTGCGCTGCGGCCCGGCCCTCTCGGCCGGACATATATACAAGGATGTCCATATTACCACACCCGGGGCTGCCTGGCGATTCCGGACGACCGTGACGCATTTGGCTAACTTGTTTTATAACAACATACCCGAAAAGACGGCCGGGCGTTCCCACGCGGTGGACAGCCTGTCGAACGGGTTGATTCGGCTCCAGAATCGCGGTAACCTTCGGGGGCCGAAATCGTAGTACATATAATTCCCCGGATCGTTTTTTCACACCCGATCACACCTGATTACAGCCAGGAGGGCCAAAGTGCGAATCACCATGTCATTGCTCGCGATGTTGGCAATACTGACCGTCGCCGGCTCGGCTTACGGCCAGGTCGACGCCCGTATGCTGCGCTACCCCGACGTGTCCGCGACTCACATCAGCTTCGTCTACGCAGGCGACATATGGATCGTGGCCAAAGAGGGCGGCATCGCCCATCGACTCAGCTCGCCCCGAGGAGAGGAGTCTTTTCCCAGATTTTCACCCGACGGCACCGAGATCGCCTTCAGCGGCAATTATGACGGGAACGTGGATATCTACGTCACCCCGTCCATGGGCGGCACGCCGGAGAGGCTCACCCACCACGGCAACTCCGACAGGATGCTCGACTGGTACCCCGATGGCAGATCCATCCTGTTCGCGTCGAGGATGATGAGCGGGCGCCAGCGATTCCGGCAGTTTTTCCGCGTGCCGGTGACGGGCGGCCTGCCCGAAGCGCTTCCCCTACCCTTTGGCGAATTCGGCGCCATTTCTCCCGATGGAAAGACACTGGCCTTCATGCCCATATCGCGCGATTTCCGGACGTGGAAGCGGTATCGGGGCGGCATGGCCCCCGACGTATGGCTGTTCGACTTCCAGAATGGCACGGCGCGTAACATCACCGACAACCCAGCGAACGACGGCCAGCCCATGTGGCACGGCGGAACGCTTTATTTCCTGTCGGACCGGGATTCGAAACAACGCAACAACATCTGGGCCTGGTCGCAGGAGACGGGCGAGGTACGCCAGGTCACCAAATTTACGAAATTCGACGTTCGTTTCCCCGCGATCGGTCCATCGGACATCGTGTTCGAGGCGGGAGGCCGCATCCATCTCCTGGACCTGGACACCGAGAAAACCCGCGAGGTGGAGATCTCCATCGTCACCGACGCGGCTACGATCAAGCCGCACGCCGTCAACGTGTCGAAGCTGGCCCGGAACGCTTCCATCTCGCCCAAGGGAAAGCGCGCCCTGATCGAGGCGCGCGGGGACATCTTTTCCGTCCCGGCCGAACACGGCGTCGTCCGCAACCTCACGATGACTCCGGGTGTGGCCGAAAGGTCACCCGCGTGGTCGCCCGACGGGAAGACCGTCGCCTACTGGAGCGATCGCTCGGGCGAGTACGAGCTGACGATCTGCAACGCGGCGGATGGTTCCGATGAACGCAAATTAACATCCTACGGCGCGGGCTTTCGCTACGCGCTCTACTGGTCGCCGGACAGCGAAAAACTCGCGTTCGTCGACAACGAGATGGCGATCTCGATATACGAGGTCAAAAAGAAGAAGACATCCAGAGTGGACGAGGGGCTGTGGATGTACCAGGGGTCGCTGCAGGGGTTCAGCGTGAGCTGGTCCGCCGACAGCCGCTGGATGGCGTACGGCCGCGGGCTGGATAACCGCCACGGCGCCATTTTCCTCTACGACACCGATGCGAACAAACGCCACCAGGTGACCTCCGGTTACTACGAGGATGCGGAACCGGCCTTCGACCCCGACGGCAAGTACCTCTATTACCGGTCCAACCGCACGTTCCGCCCCAGCTACGGCGACATCGACAACTCGTTCCTGTACGCCAACTCCACCAACATCGTGGCGGTCTCACTCCGGTCGGACGTGCCCTCTCCACTCGCGCCGCGAAATGACGACGAGGAAGTGACGGCTGAGGAAGACGGAGACAAAAACGACAAGAAAGACGATAAAGACAAAAAGAAAGATGAGGACGAGGACAAGGAGGACGATAAAGACAAAGTGGAGCCGGTGGAAATCGATATCGACGGCTTCGAGCGGCGCCTCGTCGTACTGCCGCCGGATCCCGGCAACTACAGCGACCTGTTCGGCGTCTCCGGAAAGGTACTCTACCATAGACACCCGCGTACCGGGTCCGGCGACGAAGAAAGCGCACTGATGTACTTCGATCTCGAAGTGCGCGAGGAAAAAACGGTCTTGGGAGACATCGATGGATACCAGGTGTCCGCCGATCACAAGAAGGCGCTGGT
>CBDVDJ010000560.1:0-2766 GCA_965372695.1 uncultured bacterium | reverse complement strand
GACGGGGGGAGTTGTGTGGGCTCAACTCCCGTCAGCAACAATTTCGGAGGCACAACCTAAAACGAAAGCATCACGCCGACGGAGACCTGGGTAACCGAAAATCGTTCCGTCGTAAAGATCACGCCGTAACCGACCTCGCCGAACGCGGACAGCGGAAACGCCGGCGCGCCGAGCTTGAGGCCGGCGAGGCCTTCGAGGCTCATCTTGCCGACGTTCTGCACCGCGGATAACGGGTCGGTCGATAGTGTGCCTTCGGTGGCGGCCAGGGCGACCTCGGTGTTCATGAAGTGGTAGCCGACACCGCCGCCGAGATATAGATTGATCGGCGATCCGGCCGGAGCGAAGATACTTTTGGTCAGCAGCGCCGTCATCGCGACGTCGCGGAATTCGAAAGACGTCTCCAGAGTCTGTCCCATGTATTCATAAGCCAGCTCGACATCCTTGAAGAAATAGCTCGCGCGCAGCTGGAAGTTGACGACCGGGACGGCGCCGAACCCGAGGATCACGCCGTAGGTGGTCCCGTTGCCCAGGTCGCCGCTGCCCGCGAAGATGTCGCCGCTGTAATCGGAATACCCGACTTTGCCGCCGATCGAGATGCCGACGAGGGCGGACGCCCCGACGGGATAACTGATTGCGATCAAACATAATATAAATAGAGCCTTGCGCATTTCACGCCTCCTTTGGCCGGCGGTCGCCGGATGCCCGGCGTCCGCTCTCCTCGATGTCCCCACACTCCTCATTGTTCCCGCTGGACGAGTTCAAGGGGCATTCTGCAAAATCCGCTCCACGCGGAACCTTTCGGGCGTTATCGGCGTATACGTAGACACAAGGAGAGAATATGAAAGCCCCCCTGATTTGCCTTATTTGCGCGTTACTGATTACAACATCCATAACTTACTTACCCGCAAGCACTTGCGCTGACAGCAAGAAAACGGCCCGGGTCGTGTCGGTGACTACCTGCGAGGTTGCCGGCGGCTCCGAGGTCACCCTCGTGGCGATCTGCGAGGTCGAAGACCGCGAACCCAGCTCCGGACTGGACGCGGTCAAGTCGTCTCTGCGAGCGGGCGTAACGGTCGGTAAAGCCCTGGTGCGCACGGCGGTCGTGGTTTCGGCATCGATGGCGCGCGCGGCGCTCCACGCCGCCACGGCACTCGTGGAAACGGCGTACACGCTGGGCTGATGATATGAGGCCGGGAACCGGACGGCCGGCGAGTCCGTCCGTTCCCGTCAAGCGGCGCCCCCTGTCCCTATGCGGGCAGGGGGTTTTTTTTCTGTATATAGTCGACCACGGAGTGCGGCGCCGGGCGCGGGAACGGTTGCGGATCGGGGATATCAGCGAGCGAGGGATTCCCTCAGGAAATCACGATAGGAAGCGGAGATGGCGGTAAGGTCGACGGCGATGATTTCGGGGACGTCGTAGGGGTGGAGCTCGGCAACACGCCGCTCGAGCGCCGCGAAGCCCTCACTGCTCGTCTTGACCATCATCAACGCCTCGTCGTCGCGCTGGACCCTGCCCTCCCAGCGGTACACGCTCCGGCAACCCGGCAGCACGTTGACGCACGCCGCGAGCCGCTCCTCGACCAGCGCGGCCGCGATGCGCTCACCCTCTTCGACACCGGGAACCGTGATGAACACTGCCACGTAGCGATCCGCGTTCGTCATATTCGGAGCTCCTCGATGAGATCGTTGTCCGCGGGTGGAGCGTCAAACGTGCGCTTTTCCCCGTCCCTTTCGAGTTCGACGCGGACCGACGCTTCCCGTTTCCCGTCGCAGTAGCGCGCAACGAGTGCCGCAACCCTGCCGAGAGAATCGTCGTCCGGTTCGCCCATCACCAGGCCGAGGGGTCCCTTGTAATCCACCGCGCGCGCTGCCCAACGAGTGTCCACATAAAATTCCATGAAGTTGTTCTCGGTTTCGTTGCGCCCCACAATCACACGTAGATCGGGCCCCAGCCGGAAGTGCCGCCCCACACCGAGCAGGTACACGTCATCCATGGAAAGCTCACGCCCCTGCCGCGCGTCGAGCAGGTCCTGGAGTTTGCGCGAATAATTCTGGTCGGTGAGGAAACAGCAGCCCCCTGCCGGCTGCATGTATTCCTCGATACCATACTTCCGGGCGAGCTCGATCTGCGGCTTGCGGTTGCGACCGTTAAAATCGTACAGTTTTTCCCGGTCGATCAACCCCTTGACTTCCACTTCCGTCGGTTCGAGCAGTTTCGCCGAAAGCGGCCGCAGCAGAACCCCTTTCAACCCCGCTTCCTTCTCCGTCATGTTCAGCGTATTGCGCATCTGCGACATCGGTCGCTGGCCGATGACCTCACCGGTGAATACGAAATCGGCGCCCGCTTCTTCCATGAAGCGCCGCGCGCGGTCGAGCATGAACACCCGGCAGTCGACGCACGGGTTCATGTTGGCCCCATAACCGTGCTTCGGCGCCATGACCATCGGCAGGTACTCTTCCGAGATATCGACCATTTCGACGGGAATGCCGATTTCGGCGGCCACCAGCAGGGCGTGATTGGCGATCGGCCGGTTCTTGCGCCCGACGCGGCTGTTGTGCCCGGTGACGCAAAACCCCGTAAAAAAGTGGAGACAGGTAACGTCGGCTCCGGCGTCGCGCACGACGAGCGCCGCCAGCGCCGAGTCGAGGCCTCCCGAGAGCAGGCCGATTCCATGTGCTTTCTTCTTCATGATTCGAATCTCCACAAACGGTTACGCAACTCGAAACCCCGAGCGAATATACGAAATCGCCCCGCGGCGTTCAATC
>CBDVDJ010000559.1:0-2769 GCA_965372695.1 uncultured bacterium | reverse complement strand
CTGGGAACGGTTGCCTATATGTCGCCGGAGCAGGTGCAGGGACACGAGCTGGACGCCAGGTCGGATGTTTTTTCGCTGGGCGTCGTCCTGTACGAGATGATTGCCGGCGAGCGGCCGTTCGCCGGCGAGCATTCGGCGGCAATGATCTACCGCATAATGAACGAGGATCCCGTTCCACTTAGCGAGCGCCGGGAGGACGTTGGGGAATCGCTGTCGGATCTGGTTCTCCACGCCCTGGAAAAAAACAAAGAGGATCGTCTGCAATCGGTTGAGGATTTCGTGACCGCACTTGGCGGAAGCGACGCGCGCCTCGCGTCGAGACCGAAGTCCGGGATGTCCTCGAAACCCCGCCGCGCCCCCGGCCTCGCACCCAACGACGAGATCGGCCCCTACCGACTCCGTGAACGCGTGGGAGTCGGTGGAATGGGAGAGGTGTGGTCGGCCGAGCAGCAGAAGCCCTTTCGCAGAAAAGTCGCGCTCAAGATCGTCAAGGCGGGGATGGATTCCAATGAGATAATCGCCCGTTTCGAGGCCGAACGTCAGGCCCTGGCACTGATGGACCACCCTTGCATCGCCAAAGTCTACGACGCCGGAACGACGCCCATCGGCCGGCCATATTTCGCGATGGAATTCGTCCATGGACTTCCGATCACGGAATACTGCGACCATCACAAGCTCGACACGCGAGAGCGGCTCAAGCTCTTCATCCGGTTGTGCGAGGGCGTGCAGCACGCCCACCAGAAAGCGGTAATTCATCGCGACCTAAAACCGGGCAACGTGATGGTGACGGAGGTCGACGACGAAGCCATGCCGAAAGTCATCGACTTCGGCGTGGCAAAGGCAACGTCGCATCCGCTGACCGAAAAAACGATGTTCACCGAAATGGGCCAGTTGATCGGCACGCCGGAATACATGAGTCCGGAACAGGCAAATCTGTCGGGAGAGGACATCGATACGCGGGCGGACATTTACTCGCTGGGTGTGATCCTCTACGAGCTGATTTCCGGTGAGCTTCCATTCAGCTCGGATGAATTACGCGCGGCGGGATTCGACGGAATACGCCAGAAAATCCGGGAGGAAAACCCTCCGACTCCGAGCCGCCGGATCACGACGCTCAGCGATTCAAAAAGTACTGCAGCGAGCCGCCGAACCGATCCCAAAGCCCTCTCCAGGCAGATTCGCGGTGATCTCGACTGGATCATCATGAAGGCGATCGACAAGGACAGAACCCGCCGTTACGCGTCCGCCTCTGATTTCGCCGCGGATATCCAGCGTTTCCTCCGTAACGATCCGGTGCTTGCCGGTCCACCCAGCGTTACTTACCGTTTCAAGAAGTTCGTGATGAGGCACAAGGTGGGTGTGGTGGCTGCGTCACTCGTCGTGCTCGCCATGATGCTCGGGATCGCGGGGACAACGGTCGGATTGCTCAGAGCCGTAAAGGCCGAAAGGTTGGCACGGGAAGAGGCTGAGGCGGCGACTCAGGTCTCACAGTTCCTCGAGGGTCTGTTTGACGTTTCCGACCCGGGCAAAGCGAGGGGCAATAGCGTTACCGCCAGGGAGATTCTTGATAAGGGCGCCGAAAAAATCACGAAAGAACTCGAAGAGCAACCGGCCGTGGAAGCCCGCCTCCTGGTGACAATGGGGCGGGTCTACAGACGGCTCGGGCTCTACGACGAAGCACTGCCGTTGCTGGAACGAGCGCTGGAACTTCGACGCGGAGTGCTGCCCGACGAGAGTCTCGAAATTGCGGAGGCGGAGCTGGAGCTCGCGTGGTTGCTGGCGGGGGTCGGCGATTATGACGAAGCGCTCCGGCTCTACGAGCACGCCCTCGATGTTCAACAGGCAAAGATCGGGTCGAAAACACCCGAAGTGGCCAAGACGATGAGCAGTATCGCCAACGTACACAAAAACGCCCGCCGGTTCGACGAGGCGCGCGCGATGCACGAAGGCGCGCTGGAGATTCGTGAATCGGCGCTCGGACCTGACCACGTGGAAGTGTCGAACAGCCTCAACCTGCTCGGGAATCTCTATATCACCGAGGGCGATTATGAAAGCGCCGTCCCGCTATACAAACGAGCATTGCAGATAAGGAAAAACGCACTCGGGGATGACCATCCCCGGGTGGCGGTTGTTCTGGGGAATCTTGCGAATGCGTTCTGGCAGATGGAAGACTACTTTCGTGCCAGGAAATACAACCAGCGGGCCCTCGACATCCAGGAAAAAGTCCTGGGACCGGATCATCCTGACCTCGCATACGCATTGAACAATACGGCAAATCTGTTGGCCGCATCCGGTGACTATGCCGCGGCCCAGGAGGTTCACGAACGCGCACTCGCCATCAGAAAGAGCCGTTTACGCCCCGACCATCCGGATCTCGCCGACACGCTCTATAACCTCGCTTGTGTTTCGGCCCTCCAGGGCCACCGCGACGAAACCTATCTTTTCTTGAGGGAATCCGTTGAACGCGGATTCGCCAGACCCGTCATATTCAATGACTCCGACCTCGCATTGATCCACAACGACGACGAATTCGATGTAATCCTCAGCGAAATGAAAGATCGCCTCGGAATCACCCCCTGAGGAATAAGAGTCGCAGCTCGTTCCTTCTCTTTTACCGCCGGAAATCCCTGTGTATATTGACGGCATTTGGTACTATTCCCGGGTCGCCGTTCATTTTGATCTCTACCCACTCCCAGGGGGAAATACATGCAACGCTCATCCAGATTCGGCGCCGGAGGTTCGTGGAGACGTGTGCTCGCCGGTGCGATC
>CBDVDJ010000558.1:0-2782 GCA_965372695.1 uncultured bacterium | reverse complement strand
TCGACTCGGACGATCTGATCGAAGTGGATCCGCTGCTGAGTTACAAGTTGAACCCTTTTACGGTGTTCTTCCTGGGGTCGTCGCACAACTTCATGCAGTTCGACTCTGAGATACCGGGGCAGGCGCCTTCATACCAGCAGACGGACAGGACTTATTTCATCAAGTTTCAGTACTTGTTCAGGGTTTGAGGCCGGGAAGCGGCCGGACCGGGGCGAAAAGCCCCCACCTCGACGACGCACTCCCCCTTTGGTGCGTCGTCACTTTTTGTGGGGGACATTGATAACGATCTTGCCGAGGGAGCGGCGCTCCTCCATGAGGCGATGCGCATCGGCCGTTTGTTCCAGATCAAACGTCGCGCCGACAACGGCGCGCATCTTTCCCGACTCGATCAAGCGGAGAGGTTTGAGAAGGTCGTTCAGGCCACCCATCGTCGAACCGATGATTTCGAGCTGCCGGTAAAACACGTGCCGCAGGTCTGTCTGCGGGTCGTATCCCGTTGTGGCGCCGCAGGTGAGGAGCCGTCCCCCACCCACCAGGCTCTTCAGGCTTTTTGCCCACGTTTCGCGGCCGACGTAGTCGACGACGACGTCCGCGCCGCGCTTGTTCGTCTCCTTGCGTACACGCCTGACAAAATCTTCTTCCGCGTAGTTGATCAGAACGTCGGCGCCCAGTTCGCGGCACAGATCGAGCTTTTCGTCGGTGCTCGCCGCGGCCATCACACGCGCGCCGGCGTATTTTGCGATCTGGATCGCCGCGATTCCGACACCCGCCGAGGCGCCCAGGATCAGGACATCCTCGCCCGGGCTTACCCGCCCTCGCGATATCAACATCCGCCACGCCGTCAGAAACACCAGCGGTATCGAGGCCGCTTCCCCGAACGGCATCGATTCCGCCAGCACAATCGCGTTCCGCGCCGGAATCGCGATCTTTTCGCAACAGGTTCCCCGGGTCGTCTCACCGATGAGCGTATACGTCGTGCAGAGAGAAGCGTCGCCGCGGTCGCAGAATTCGCAGTGACCGCATGAAATCGATGGATTCACCAGCACGCGATCGCCGACGGACAGCCCCGTCACGCCTTCGCCCAGTGCCGATACCACGCCGGCGGCGTCACAGCCGGGTATGTGGGGCAGCGGGATCTTCAGTCCGGGAAGTCCCCGGCGAAGAAAGAGATCGATATGATTGAGCGCCGCTGCGCGGATGTCGACGACGACCTCTCCGGGCCCGGCCACCGGGTCATCGACGTCGCCGTAGGTCAGGACGTCACGGCCGCCATGCTCGTTATAGTAGATTGCTTTCATATTCAAGTCTGTGGGTCGGGTTGGAAATGTTGCAATCGCGCAGATTGTATCACGGACGGAATGCCGCGTCAGCTTTTGCCGCCAGAATGAAATCGCTTTCGGTAAGACCGTCGATCTTGTGCGTCCAGATTTTCAGACGCACGACACCCCAGGCGAGGAAAATATCCGGATGGTGGCCTTCACGCTCGGCAATCGCACCAACCTCGTTTGTGAAAACGAGGGCATCTGCGAAATCACGGAATACGTACTCTTTTTCGAGGTGGTGCCCGGCGGCGACTTTCCAGCCGCCGCCGAGTTTTTCCTGCAGTTGGGTGATCTCGCCGTCTTTCAGGGGAGGCACTCCCCCGCTGCACGGAACGCAAGTCTTGTTGGCGAGTTCACTCATGCGAACACCGGATCTGCGCCTAAGCGGCGGCGTCGAACCGGCGGGCAACCTCGTCCCAGTTGACGACGTTCCAGAAGGCGGCGACGTAATCGGGACGGCGATTCTGATAGTTGAGATAGTACGCGTGCTCCCACACGTCGAGTCCGAGGATGGGCGTTAGTCCCTCGGAAAGAGGAGAGTCCTGGTTCGGCGTCGAAGTGACGACGAGACCGCCGTCGCTCTTGCGCGAAAGCCAGGCCCAGCCGCTGCCAAACCGGGTCTTGGCGGCCGTCTCGAACTCTTCCTTGAACGCGTCAAAACTGCCACAAGCCGCGTCGATCGCCGTCGCCAGAGCCCCCTGCGGCTGGCCACCCGCGTCGGGTCCCATCACGGTCCAGAACAGCGAGTGATTGGCGTGACCGCCGGCATTGTTACGAATCGCCATGCGAATGTCTTCGGGCACGGCGCTCAGGTCGGCGATGAGGGCCTCGGCCGATTTGTCACTCAGTTCGGCGTGTTTTTCCAGCGCGACCAGCGCGTTGGTGATGTAGGCCTGGTGGTGCTTGGTGTGGTGAATCTCCATGGTGCGCGCATCGATGTGCGGTTCGAGGGCCTTGTAATCGTAGTTGAGTTTCGGAAGTTCCCAGGACATTTTGTTCTCCTTGTTCAACGAGGTTTTTTGCCTGAATTAATAACACTAAATAAGTCCGCTTTCGGAATCATACGTTTTTTGGATATACGAGTCAAGGTCTTCGCTGAACTTCGAAGATTATTCGTTTAAACAGGTTACGGAATTTTTCACCGGATCGACGGGTCTGCTTTTACAGACTCGCCGCGGGCAAAGAGAGGAGTCAGACGGTGAATGACTCGCCGCAACCGCAGGTACCGGTCGCGTTGGGATTGGAGAATACGAATCCCTTGCCGTTGAGCCCCGAGGTGTAGTCGAGCGTCATCCCGTGCAGGAAAAGCTTGCTCTTCGAATCCACGACGATACGGACGTCGCCTTCCTGAATGATCTCGTCGCCGTCGCGCGTCTGGGAATCGATCGACAGGTCATACATCATACCCGAACAGCCCCCACCCTTGACAGAGACCCGCAGGTACGTATCCGTCACGGACT
>CBDVDJ010000557.1:0-2788 GCA_965372695.1 uncultured bacterium | reverse complement strand
CGTCTCGGTTGCCGGCTCACTGTTGGACCCTCTATCATGTTCGCCGACAAACGGTCCTGTCACCCCGCGACAACCTGCCCACTGCACAGACGCCAGCAGTCGAGGTGCGGCGGCGGTCAGGTCTGTAAGAGAAGGAGAGAGAATGGATTACGGATCCGAGACGCTGGGGGCGCTGATCAAGGCGCTCTCGAGGCTGCCCGGGATCGGCTCCAAAACGGCCCAGCGGCTCGCCCTGTTTCTGCTCAGGGGGAAGAACGAAGAGGCCGAAACCCTCGGACACCTCCTGGCGATCCTCAAGGACAAGGTCCGGTTCTGTGACACCTGTGGGAGTATCACCGAGATCAAGGAATGTGCAATCTGCACGAATCCCGCCCGGAATCAGGAGCTGATCTGCGTCGTGGAGGAACCCCAGGACGTGCTAACTATCGAAAAAACAGGACAATACAGAGGGCTCTACCACGTTCTCCACGGTGTGTTGTCTCCGATCGACGGAATCACCCCGGAAAAGCTCGGCTTCAAGGCCCTGGAGAGGCGTGTACGGGCGGGTGAGGTCAAGGAAGTCATTGTCGCTACGAATCCTACCGTTGAAGGGGACACGACGGCTCTTTACATCGCAAAATCCCTCGCGTCCGCCCCCTGCACTGTCACGAGACTTGCTAGAGGTCTCCCCATGGGCGGAACCCTCGAATTCGCCGACGATTCAACCTTGGTGAAAGCGATCGAGCGCAGGGAAGAGCTGTAGCCGCAGCGAACCGTGCTTCGGCGCGTGTCGTGCCCTGTGCGACAACCGGTACCGGATTCGGACTGGAGCAAGTGTATGATAAAGGCTGACTGGACGATTTACGAAGAAGACTACTGGGCCATAAACAGTGTCCTCAAAGAACTCATCGACAATTCCAATTCCCAGAGCGTGCTGCTGATAGACAAAACCGGGCAGCTCATCGCCAGCGTAGGCATGGAGCCCGAGTTCGATCTCATGAGTTTCGCCTCGCTGTGTGCGGCGGATTTCGAAGCCAACGCGCAACTGGCTAATTTGATCGGTGAAAAAGATTTCTCTACGCTCTACCACCAGGGATCCGACGAGAGCATGTACTTGTCAAGAGTGGCGCAGGCGATCATTCTTGTCGTGCTGTTCAACAAGCGTACGACTCTCGGTCTGGTCCGGCTTCGCGTCAAAAAAGCGGTCGAAGGACTCAACACGGTACTCAACGGTCTTTTCGACAAACTCGAATACGAAAACGAAGACCTCAAGGAATTCGACGCCGAGTTTGCCGACGAGCTGAACAAAGAAATCGATTCACTTTTCCAGGACTGACGCAGGGAGCCGGTGCATGTCGCTCATCAATTACTCGTCGCGCGAAATCAACTGCAAGATCGTTTACTACGGCGCTGGTTTGTGCGGCAAGACCACGAACATCCAGTACGTGTACAACAAGGTCGATCCCGGCACCAAGGGCAAGCTGATCACGCTGGCCACCGAGATGGACCGCACGTTGTTCTTTGACTTTCTCCCGCTCGAACTGGGTACCGTCAAGGGATTCAAGACCCGTTTCCACCTTTACACCGTGCCCGGTCAGGTGTATTACGACGCGTCGCGCAAGCTCATCCTGCGCGGGGTCGACGGTATCGTATTCGTCGCCGATTCGCAGACGGCGCGCTACGACGCCAATATCGAGAGCCTGTACAACCTCCACGAAAACCTCGAGGAATACAAACTCAAGATCGAGGACATCCCGTTCGTCATTCAGTACAACAAGCGGGACATGCCGGACATTATCACCATGGAAGACCTCGAGCAGGAGCTCAATCCCGAAGGGTCCCCCAGTTACGAAGCGGTGGCCACCCAGGGCGACGGCGTGTTCGACACGCTCAAGGCCGTGGCCAAAGGCGTACTGAAAAAACTTTCCCAGAACTGACCCCCTACCCGCCTCTCCGACAAAAACAGGTTGAGTATCCGCCCCCGGGCGGATATTTTCTTTGGGCCGGGTCGCCCGGGCCTTCCAGACCCGGCGGCCTGTTATTGCCCCCTGTCGCTCACCCCCCGGGAGGCTTCCTTGGACTTCTTTGTCCGGTTGATTGGCACGTTCGGGTACACCGGCTTCTTTCCGGTCGGTCCCGCGACGTTTGCGTCGTTCATATTCGTCCTGATCTACGCGTTCGTGCCCGGCGGCGAGGTCGTGGCGCACCCGATCGTCTGCGTGGTCACGCTGGTCGTTTCGATCCCGGTGTCGACGAGGATGGAGAAATTCTACGGAAAGGACCCCGGGTGCGTCGTGATAGACGAGATCGTGGGTATGCAGGCCGTGCTCGTGGGCGCTTCCGGTGTGGGGCTGTGGGGGTTGGCGGCCGCCTTTGCGTTGTTCCGCGTCTTCGACATCGTCAAGCCCTTTCCCGCGGGCCGCTCTCAGCACCTGCCGGGAGGGTGGGGAATCGTCATAGACGACGTCGTGGCCGGTATCTACGCGCGTATATCCGTAATCCTGTTGTCCCTCTTGATCCCGTCGCTGGGCGGGTTCGTGCCCTGGGGCGGTTGAACTTCCATCGGAAAGTGGTGATGATTGTGTCCAGGAGTGACGTGGAAATCCTGCTCGTCGGCGATGAACTGCTCAAAGGCGAACGAACCGACGCGCACGCGGCGTGGCTGGGTAGCCGGCTCCTCCGCCTCGGAGCGCGGGTGGCGCGAGTCTGTACCGTCGGCGATGACATCGGGGAAATCTCGGCCGCCATCCGCGATCGGCTCACGGCGACGCGTGTACTGATCGTGACCGGGGGACTCGGCCCGACGCCC
>CBDVDJ010000556.1:0-2797 GCA_965372695.1 uncultured bacterium | reverse complement strand
CGACGTGTTCTACAAGGCGGTCGACGACCCTCAGTGGGGCAACTACGCGAAGAAGCAGATCACGCGCCAGGAAAACCTCATAAAGCGTGCTGCGGCCCTCAAGGAGCAGGAAGGTTAAACTTCAACAACCCGTTGGACGAGAATCCTTCTCCGTGCGCCAGCAGGGAGAAGGATTTTCTTTTTGACCATGATACAGGGAGAGATGCTCAATACCGCCGGACGAGGCGAACCGGGTGCACGGGTGCTGCTCGCCATGAGCGGCGGCGTGGACAGTGCCGCGTCGGCGGCGCTGCTGCTGCGCGCCGGGTACCGGGTCGTCGGCCTGACGATGCGCAACTACTGCTACAGCGGCTCCGATGCGCCCGAGCGGAGTTGCTGCTCGCTCGAGGCGATAGATGACGCCCGCAGCGTGTGCGCCCGCCTCGACATTCCCCACATGATCGCAGACACGGAAGAGATGTTCGGGCATGAAGTGTACGACGACTTCCTCGACGAATACAGGCACAACCGCACGCCCAATCCGTGTGTGCGCTGCAACAGCGTGGTGCGCTTCGACGTTCTGAACGAATACGCCGTCAAGACCGGTGCCGAATTTGTCGCGACGGGGCACTACGCCCGCGTGTTCCGCTCGGCCGCGGGGCGTTATCACGTGGCGCGGTCGTTGTACCCCGACAAGGACCAGTCGTATTTTCTCTCCGGCCTGCGCCACACCGATGGCCTCGAGCGCGTCCTGTTTCCGCTCGGGGAATTGCGAAAACCTGAGGTCCGCGACACGGCCCGGGGAGAGGGGCTCGTCGTGGCCGAGAAGCCCGAGAGTCAGGAAGTCTGCTTCATCCCCGGCGGGTCGCTGCGGGAGTTTCTCGCGGGAAAGATATCGCTCACCCCGGGAGACATCGAGGACACCGGCGGCAACGTGATCGGGGAGCACCAGGGGCTGGGAGCGTTTACCATCGGCCAGCGCAGGGGCCTCGGGATCGCCACGGGGAGTCCCGCGTACGTGGTGCGTCTCGACACCGGAAGGAACGTACTCGTCGTCGGGGCGGACGGCGATCTGTTCGGCCGAAGGCTGACCTGCCGCCTCAGCTGGATCGACGGCGAAGCGGTCGCCACCGGAGGCGTGAGCGCGCGCATCCGGTCGCGGAGCGATGCCGCGCCCGTCGAGAATGTACAAATCGACGGAAACTTGGCCGAAGTGACCTTCACCGAGGCCCAGCGCGCCATCGCTCCCGGACAGACCGTCGCGTTTTATTGCGGTGACGTCGTCGTAGGAGCCGGCGTGATCGACCGGGCGGGCGGGAAATGACGAACGCGCGCCCGCGTACCCTCTGGATCACCATCCTGGCGATCGTCGTGCTCGCCGGAGTGCCCCACGGCGGCCGGGCGCTGGAAATGCGGCTGTCGTCTCACCCCGTCGTTATTTATTACAACCCCAACGAAGAACGCGTCGCCCGGCGCGTGGCCGAGATCTGCGAAGAACGACTCGACGAACTCTGCGCACAGGTCGGACTCGCCGAGGCGCCGCCCATCGCCATCGAGATAACCGACAACGTGGAGCGCTACCGGCGCCGCTTCGGCGGCGAGCTGCCCCGCTGGGGCGTTGCCTTTGCGATCATGGGGGAGGGGAAGATGGTCGTCGATGTCGTGCGCGCCACGCGGGCGTGGAATTCACTCGAGACCGTCATCCCCCACGAATTCTCCCACCTCCTCGTCGCGGCGCGCCTGCCCCGGACACCGCTCCCCATCTGGTTCCTCGAGGGGCTTGCCCAGTGGCAGGCCGGGGAATGGACGCTCATCGACAACTGGCAGCTCATGAGCGCCGTATGGAGCAACAAGGCGCCGAAGCTCTGGCAGCTCCAGAACCGCTATCCCGCCGGCGAAGAGATCGCCCGCAACGCCTACCGCGTCTCCTACTCCGCGTTCACGCGGCTCTTCGAGGGCCGGACCGACGAAGTGCCCGCGTTTCTCGACGAGGTCGAGAGGCAGGGAGGATTCGAGAAAGGATTCCTCGAGTACTTCGGCGAGTACCCCATGTCGTTTTACGTCTCGTTCCAGGAACACATGCAGGGGAAGTATCACTCGCGGCTGATGGTCTTCCAGACCGGGCCCCTCTTCAGCGTGCTGGCGGCGGCTTTTCTGATCGTGGCGCTCCGGTTCTATATCCGAAAGCGCAGGAGACTCAAGGAAATGTCGGATGGTCCAGGGGGTGAGTCCAGGCCGGGGGAGGGGCCGGCAGCCGGGTAGATCGCCGGATAATCCGCCGAAAACCGGGTGACGTCGAATTATGTGGAAATCTCGCCATCATATGCGCAAAGTGGTTGAGGTTCAGCCAGCCGGGATCATAGACAGATGAAGACACAATCGCCCCCGACATATAAACTGCGGTCCGAGTTGGACTATCTCGTGGACGCCGTCAGCCGGTTCGCTACCCGTGACGGCCGTCTGATTCGCTTCTATGACGCAGAGACCGGCGCGCCGGTCGACCAGAGTCCCATCTTCGAGGATTTTGGCGACGTCGCGCCCTTTCTCTACGTGATCGGCGGACGGGATCTGGCGCATTCCGAGTTCGATGCTCTCCAGCGCGCGCTGAAAGCGAGCCCGGCGTACGTGAACGTGTCGAAGGGCCGGCAGTGGCTCGTCAACACGTACGACTGGACGGATATGCTGCTGGGCCTGATGGAGTACTACCGTCTCAGTCGGCGAATCGAGGCTCTGGAACTCGCCGATGATATACTGGGAATGTGGGTGGGCAGGTTTTGCCGCCATAACGTGGCGTACGGCCGCGGTGTCAAGCTGGGTG
>CBDVDJ010000555.1:0-2799 GCA_965372695.1 uncultured bacterium | reverse complement strand
AGACGCCGCGAGAGGATCCGGCTCAACGCGAGGAACTCGCCGACCGTCCGCCGGCCCCGGGTCCCTTCTACCGCCTCGGCGTAAACCCGCCACTCTTCCGCCAGTTCGCCGATAAATGACAACAGTTCCGGCCCGGCACCGTCTGCGGCCCCCGACAGTGCCGGTCGTAACCAGTCCTCGAGCAACGGCGCCAGGTCGAATGTGCCGTTCTGCCCGATCGTCGCCCGTTGAATTGCCTCCCGGGTCGTTTCCACCGTGATTTCGCCATCGATCAGGCCGGAGTCAAGGCCGGCCTTGTGGCCGGCCTTTTTCAACGCATCAAAAAACGGCGACCTGGCCACGGCGTAACGCGCCGACTCGCTCGCCGGTTCGGCAAGGAAACGGAGCAGCGAGGACACAAAAAACTCAAACGGGTGTTGCGGCCGGCGCCCCGTATCGAGCACGAGTCCGCACTCGTCGAACGCGGCCGTCAGAACCGGCTCGTAGCGAGACTTGTCGCGCACCGCCACAGAAATATCCTCCGGCCGGCACTCACCCGAATCGACCAGTTCCAGGACGCGGCGCGCGATCCACGCTGCCTCCGCCACTTCATCGTCCGCCACCACGAGACAAACGTCCACGGGTTCGCTGTCCTGCTCCGTTCTCGCGAATCGTTGTGCCGCTTCGACACCAGCGGTTTGCTCGATGATCCGGTCGACGACCGGCCCCAGCACCGTGGCGTTGGCGCACCCGGCGGGCAGAAAGACGTCGCGCGGGGCGTAGTCACGGGGAAACACGTCGAGAAGATACCGGTCCGTCGTGCCGCGGCTTCTGAACCGGGCGCCCGTCGGGTCGCCGAACACGTTCAGAGTCCGGTCTCCGTCCGGTGGCGCCAACGCCCTGACCAACTGGTACTGCCCGCCGTCGACGTCCTGAAAGTCGTCGACGAGAACGACCCGGGCCTCCGGCAACGGATTCGAGGCCGGGTGTTCCGCCACGATGCGCGCGGCACGCCACGCCGCGTCGTAGTGGGTGAGGTAGCCGCGCGATTCGAGGTAGTCGGAGAATTCGAAACAGATCATGAAGAGGTCACGCACCCTTTTCGACCCGGCCGACTCGAATATCATTTCGCGCTGTTCCGGTTTCGTCCCCTGTTGCAGCAGCGAGTTCACCACACCGAGCACCCGCTCCTGGAAAGCTCCCGATCGAAGGGTGCTCCGGTAGTCGCTCTCGAGCCGGTCCGCGATGCGCGGCAGCAGGCGCCGCAGCAGGACGGCCTCCTCGAGTTCGCCGACGACACGGAGGACGCCGGAAGGGTTGGATGCGATGACCTGTCGAACCAGAGCGTTGTAGGTATATACGGGGACCTTGCCGAAGCGGGCCGTCCCTCTGGAGAGCAGCGCGTCGACGAAAGCGTCCCGGCTTTCGCGGGTGTAAGTAATCAGTGCGGCGCCGTCTGCCGCGCCGAGGAACCGTTCGAGGAGCAGCGCCGTTTTGCCGCTGCCGGGCGGGCCCAGCACACGCACGTGGCGAGCGCCGCGGGACATGGCTTCTGTTTGCTTGTCGGTGAGATCGTGAGGCATACACTTCCCCGGTTTCGTGCGAGGAGTGTATCAGATTGCGCGCGCGCGACCCCGCTATTTTCCGCCGGTTTTCCGGCGCGAACGAAAATAGTCGAGGCGCTTCTGCAGGTCTTTCTCGAACCCGTAGTTTTTTGGTTTGTAGAACCGTTTCTCCCGCAGTTCTTCCGGGAGGTATTCCTGGCCGGTGAGATTTCCCGGATGGTCGTGCGGGTACTTGTATCCCTTTCCGTAGCCGAGCTCCTTCATCAGGCGGGTGGGAGCGTTGCGGATCTCCAGCGGCACCGGGTACGGCGGCGTCGAATTGACCGTTTGGGCGGCGCTTTCGTAGGCAGTATAAAGCGAGTTGCTCTTGGGTGCCAGCGCCAGGTAAATCACCGCCTGCGCCAGCGCGAGTTTACACTCGGGATAACCGACGAACTCCACCGCCTGCTTCACCGCCAGCGCCTGCACGAGGGCTTGCGGGTCGGCCACACCGACGTCCTCGGAGGCAAATCGAACCAGCCGCCGCGCGATGTACATCGGGTCTTCACCGGCCTCGCACATACGCGCGAGCCAGTAGAGCCCCGCGTCCGGATCGGATCCGCGCAGGCTCTTGTGGAGCGCCGATATCAGATTGAAGTGCGACTCGCCGGCCTTGTCCGTGGCGACGATACGCCGCTGGAGCGCATCTTCGAAGAGCGCGCGCGTCAAAACATTGTCTTCGATGTCATCCAGCACCGAGGCGGCGTACTCGAGCGCGTTGAGGGCAACGCGTGCGTCCCCCTGGGCGAGGTCAGCCACGTACGCCAGGGCCCCGTCTTCCGGCTGGTAGCGGCCGGCCAGACCGTCATCGGCGGCAAGCGCGCGTTCCAGAATCGTCACGACCTGTTCGGTGTCCAACGCCTCGAGCACGAACACGCGCGCCCGTGAGAGCAGGGGGCCGATGACTTCGAAGCTGGGATTTTCCGTCGTGGCGCCGATGAACACGATTGTGCCGTCTTCGATGTGCGGCAAAAACGCGTCCTGCTGTGCCTTGTTGAACCGGTGGATTTCGTCGACAAACACGAGCAGGGGGCGGTCTTCGATCGATCGCAGCTTGCGGGCGTCGGCGACGACGCGTTTGACCTCGGCGATCCCCGATGTGACCGCGCTGAAGGGCTTGAAGCGGCAATTGATGCTCGACGCGATCAGCCGCGCGAGCGTCGTCTTGCCGCAGCCGGGCGGTCCCCACAGCAAGATCGACTGCGACAGGTGGCCC
>CBDVDJ010000554.1:0-2799 GCA_965372695.1 uncultured bacterium | reverse complement strand
AGGGATCTTCAACAACGCCGCCCAGGTCTGGAACCACACGTTCTATTGGAATTGCCTCAGCCCGCAGGGGGGTGGCGAACCCGCCGGCAAACTGATGGGGGCCATCGAAGCGGCATTCGGTTCGTTCGCCGGGTTCAAAGATGAATTTTCTAAAACCGCGGTCGGTACATTCGGTTCCGGCTGGGCCTGGCTGGTCAAAAACGCTGACGGAACCCTCGTGCTGGAGAGCACGAGCAACGCCGATACACCCGTCAAGTCGGGCAAAACTCCGCTCCTCACCTGCGACGTATGGGAGCATGCGTATTACGTTGACTACCGTAACGCGCGCGCCGGATATGTCGAATCTTACTGGAACCTGGTCAACTGGGAGTTCGCCGCTAAAAACGCCGGTTTCTGATGATTACGCCGGAGGGCGCGGCGTTGAACCGCGCCCTCCGGCGCTGGACTTCGAATTTCCAACCGGTCACTTGCGGCGCTCAGCCGCGATTTTCCGACAACGCGTCGCGGGTTCCCGTCTGCGAACCCAGGTCGTCGTCGTCTCCCTGGTCGTGAGGGACGAAAACTTCGACGGTGTGTTCGGCGCTGTTCCCTGCGCTGTCCTCGCAGTAGAGGTGGACGTAGTAAATGCGTCCGTTTCCGCCGCCCGCACGTTCGGCGCGCAGCATGACGGTCATATCGCCCGTGATCTTCCAGTCGGGTTCCGTGTTGCCGTCGCCCTGGCCGTTGATGGGCTCGTTGCTCGTGACATCCACGATGGTGCAAACCGGGGCTTCGTCACAGACGTCGTCGAACTCGACCGAAATGGTGACGTCGACCATCTTGTGGTTCGGAGGCCAGATTTCGCCGGGGTTCGCAAACGCGTCCACGAGGACCGGCGGTTCGGTGTCGGCCACGGTCACGTCGAACGAGCATTCATCAGTGTTTCCGAACTTGTCGGTCACGGTGCACGTCACTACGGTCGTCCCGTTCGGGAAGGCGTAGCCCGACGGCGGGTCACAGACGACGGTGAGACTATCGTCGCACTCGCTCGTGGCGATGACCTCATAATCAAAAACGGAACCGTTCTCTCCGGAGCACTCGATCGTCGTGTCGGCAGGGCACACGATGACGGGCGGCGTGGCTTCTTCGACGGTAACCGTGAAGGTGCACTCGGCGCTGTTACCGGCCGAGTCGACGGCGGTGCACGTGATGAGTGTTTCGCCGAGCGGAAGCGTGCTGCCCGAAGCCGGTACGCACGTCACTTCCGGATTCGGGTCGCAGTCATCGACGGCCTCCACCTTGTACTCGAAGACGACGCCGCTCGAATCCGCGCAACCGATCGTCGTGTCGGCGGGGCACAGGATGATCGGGGCGGTCGTGTCGGGCAGGAATACCGGCGGGGTCGCCAGGAAATCCATGCCGCGGAACGTCTCTAGACTGCTCTCCCACTGCGCCAGCATGCCGGACAGTTCCACCAGGTAACCGGGTACGGATATCTGGGCCGGGTCGAAAGCGGGTACCGTGTCGACGACGGCGCTGTCGAGCGTCGTGTTGATCGTCGATTCCCACTGCTCGAGCACCGGTATCAGAGACTCGAGATAGGGTACGGGGTCGGAATCGGGCGCGTACGTCGGCGGTGTGTCGAACATGTCGTCGCCGAGCCACGCCTCGAGGCTGTCTTCCCAGCTCGCCAGAACCGGGGAGAGGTCGGTGAGGTATTCGTCGACGCCGCAGTCGGTGACCGGGGCGGCGATCGAATAGGTGAGACCGTTTCTGTCGGGTCCCGCCGGAGAGCCGTCGTCGACGCTGCAGCCGTAGCCGAAGCCGATAACGGCCACGACCGCTATGGCGGTCAGCGTGAGCCGGTATTTCAATGAATTCATGTGGTAAATCCCCCTTGGATGGTAAATCTCCCCGCCCGTCCGGGATCCGGTACGTCGGGACAATGAATGAGCTTGGAGGGT
The DNA here is from genome assembly GCA_965372695.1 of uncultured bacterium. Classification (GTDB taxonomy): domain Bacteria; phylum Krumholzibacteriota; class Krumholzibacteriia; order WVZY01; family JAKEHA01; genus CBDUWU01. The sequence goes on along the minus strand of CBDVDJ010000554.1, from coordinate 856 downwards.
CAGCCAGGCCAGACTGCACCATGACATAACGTCCCCTGAACGGGGCGTCCTCAAGCCATGAACGCTATTTAGATAACCGTAAGATTATATCACATCTCGCGGGGGAGCGGAAACAGGAGATTTGGAGGAATTTGAGTGAGAAGAACCCGGGGAAGTCAACTATTTGACGCGGCCGGCAAAGGAGACGATGAACGACTGGTCGGCCGGCATCGTGCCGGAGAGCTCCCAGCGGACGTGGGTGACGCAGTAGTCGTACAAAACGGGCGCTCCGCACGCGCCGGAGCCCGGAAGGTAGGTCCAGGTCGCGCCGTTGTCGTCGGAGTACTGGACCGTCACGGTCAGGCTGGTCGATCCCGGGTCGAACGTCGTACTCCCGATCAGATACCCCACGTCGGCGGGTACCGGGTCGACGACGACGAGTGCCGTCGCGTCGCTCAGCCCGGCGGCGGTCGTCGCGACGATCGTGTAGGTGAGGTCCTGGCCGGGCGCCGCGGTGGCGAGGTCGACGTCTTTCAACAGGGACAACAACGGTGACATCGATATGGTCACGGCGGCGACCTGGTCGACGAATGTCGGGTCGCCCGACGACGTCGCCGTCACGGTGACGGGGAAGCTGGTCCCCCCGGGGGCGGTGGCGGCCGGCGTGACGTAAACGGTCCAGACGGTCGACGCTCCCGGGGCGAGCGGCGGAGTTGTGTAGCCTCCGCCGGTGACGGCGGCGGTACGGTCGACGCCGGCGCCGTCTAAGTACTGGACGGTGAAGAGCGGTCCCGACCCAGTTCCCGTGATAATAATCTGATCGGTGTTGAGGCCGTCGCGGATGCGGATGAACGTCCGTTTCACCGCGTCGTCGCCC